>NZ_JBFLKT010000280.1:0-3927 GCF_040883305.1 Lutibacter sp. | reverse complement strand
GTAAATTCCACACCTTCAGAAACAGTTTGTTTGTTGTCTCCAGAAAAGACATTTATTTTCTTTTCATAGATATTATAAATACCTTTAAAGTCATAACCCATTCCAATTGGGCAACTTAGGGGACAAACTTTTAAACCTAATTTTTGCTCAACTTCATCTAATAAATCAAAAGCATCTTTACCTTCTCGGTCTAATTTATTTATAAAAACAATCATTGGTATATTACGCATTCTACATACTTCAACCAATTTTTCAGTTTGTTCCTCAACACCTTTTGCAACGTCAATAACAACAATTACGCTATCTACCGCAGTTAAAGTTCTAAAGGTATCTTCAGCAAAATCCTTATGACCAGGTGTATCTAAAATATTTATTTTTTTGTCTTTATAGATAAAAGCCAATACAGAAGTAGCAACAGAAATACCACGTTGACGCTCAATTTCCATAAAATCGGAAGTAGCACCTTTCTTAATTTTATTGTTTTTTACGGCACCAGCTTCTTGTATTGCACCACCAAACAACAATAATTTTTCGGTTAATGTTGTTTTACCAGCATCTGGGTGAGATATAATACCAAAAGTCCGTCTACGTTGTATTTCTTTTAAAAAACTCATTTATAAAATTTTGAGGTGCAAATATAGGTTTTATAGTTTGAAAGTAATAAAGTAAAAAGTTGAAAAATAATAAATGATGTAAAGTTATATTTTTCTTATTTTTTCCAGAAGATTGTTAAGTTGCATTACTTCATCAAGCGATAAATGTTTTATTTTATTATTTAAATGTTGTTCGTGATTGTTAATTTTTTTAAATAAATCCAATCCGCGCTGTGTTATTTGAATTTCTTTTTGTCTCCTGTCGGACTTGCATTCCTTTCTAACAACTAATTTTTTGCTTAAAAGTCTATCAACGAGTCTACTAACATCTGAATTTTTGTCCAACATTTGTTCTTTTATTTCATTTATAGAACTGTTTTTAGGATGCTCTACTTTCAAAATTCTTAAAACTGTAAATTGATTAAGTGGCAAATTAATTGGCTTAATGCATTCAAGTAAATGATTTTTTAAGTAATTATGTGTTTCATGAATATTAAGCCTTGCTTTCAAGAATTCTTTATCAGCGGTACTTTTTAACTCGTTTATAATTTTCATGTAGTTTTCAGTTTACACAAAAATAAAAAAAAAGACTGTGTAATTTTCAACCTTCTCAAGTTTATTATACACAATCTATTTAAAAAAGAACATTAATTTTCCTTTTCAGTGAGCAATATTTATGTTTGAAATAAAATTAATTGTAATAACTTTTATTTTCAATGCAAATATAAGTTTAAACAAAGGGTGTTATAACATATAAACTGTTAATGTTTTCTAAACAAAAAGTTAAATTATTATAATTCAGCACTTTATAATAATGTAAAAATTGTTTTTTGGGGAACTAAAAATTTGTAAATTTGCTTATATTTATAAATGATGAAAGAAGAACAAGTAATATTAGTTAATGAAAAAGATGAACAAATTGGTTTAATGCCAAAAATGGAAGCACATGAAAAAGCTGTGTTGCATAGAGCATTTTCTGTTTTTGTTTTTAATGATAAAAATCAATTAATGTTGCAGCAGCGTGCAGCCGATAAATACCATTCACCATTATTATGGACAAATACTTGTTGCAGTCACCAGCGAGATGGAGAAAGCAATATTGAAGCTGGAAAAAGACGTTTACAAGAAGAAATGGGTTTTGTTTGTGAATTGGAAGAAAAAACATCTTTTATATACAAGGCACCTTTTGATAATGGTTTAACCGAGCACGAATTAGACCATGTTATGGTTGGAAGTTACTCAAAAGATCCAATTATTAATAGGCAAGAGGTTGAAAGTTATAAATGGATGACTTTAGAAGAAGTAAAAGATGATATTGCTTTAAATCCTGAAGTGTATACAGAGTGGTTTAAGATTATTTTTGAAAAATTTTATGATTTCTTGAAGTTGTAGCTATGAAAGTAACCGTTAATAGAAAAGCACACTTTAATGCCGCACATAGATTGTACAATGCAGATTGGACAGATGCTAGAAATGCAACCGTTTTCGGTAAATGTGCCAATCCAAATTACCACGGACATAATTATGAATTAATAGTTGCTGTAAAAGGTGAAATTCACCCAGAAACTGGATTTGTAATGGATATGAAAGTTTTAAAACAATTAATTGAAACTGAAATTGAAGCAGAATTTGATCATAAAAATTTAAACGAAGAAGTTCCAGAATTTAAAACCTTAAACCCAACTGCAGAAAATATTTCCGTTGTAATTTGGAATAAATTAAGGGCTAAAATTGATACAAATTTAGAACTGTCTATAACCCTGTACGAAACACCTAGAAACTTTGTAACTTATTGTGGTGAATAGTTTAACTTTTCTTGTCATTCCAACAAAGGAGGAATTACACCATTATGAGATTTCTCTCTTTCGTTCGAAATGACAAATGAATATTTATAATAACACTAATAATGTATTGAATGCTGTTATTCCTGCGGACTTTCCTATCGGCAGGAGGAGAGCAGGAATCTATTTTCGTAACTTATAGGTTCCTAGTAAAACAAATAGTTATTTTTTATCTTGAATCTTACAGGTTTTAATTCCAAAAATAGCGTATAATGGACAAAAATTAAATAATACTGTTAGCAATAATACAATTCCTACAGCCATTAAAACAATTGCAAGCATACCCGTAATAACATTTGTATAGTATAATATAACTACGGCTATTGCAATTAAAATTCGAACTAACTTGTCTGCATTTCCTACATTTTTTTTCATTATATATAAATTAAATTATGGCATCATTTTACTTAAGCGATAGTACAATTTAAGATAATTTTATAAGATATTTAAATTAGATTAGTCTTTTTTCTGTTTGTTCAATTCATCTTGTAATCTTCGCATTACTTTTTGTTCTCGTTCTAGCGCTTTTTTTCTGTGTTCTTCATATTCATCTTCAACTTCTTTTAAATTGCTCTTTGTCTGCTTTGTAATGCTAATACTTTGTTTAAATTTAGAAATAAAGAATAAAAGAAATAATACTAAACCACCAACTATAGAAAGCATAATTGTTTTAAATAAACCTTTTTCAAAGTCAATTCCTAAAAACGTAATTGTAGTTATTCGAGTTTTTAATGTAGTTATTTCATTTTTTGTAGTACTTAACGAAGTCTTTAAACTATCAATAATTTGCTTTTGATTATTTATAGTAGTTGTAGCATTTAAAATTTCTTCTTTTGAAGCTACTATAGAATCGTTAATATTCGATTTTAACTTTAATAACCAATTTAATTTAACAACCTTATAATCTTGATATTTATTTGAGTTTTTTATTAAATTTTCGAACTGATTGTTTACAGATCCAGAGTCAATAAATTTTTTGGTTGTTTGACTTTGTAGATTAGAAATAATAAATAATAGTGAAAGAGTTAATAGTAAATGTGTTTTCATTAGTTAATAAGTTTGATTTATTTTTGGGGTTAAAACTAGTTGTTATTTATGTAATAAACTTCTAATTCGTTCAAATATTGTTTCTTTAATGTATCATTTATAAAAGAATATTCAAATGAATTTTTTGCTAATTGGTAAATTTCGTGTTTTGTTAAATTTAAAGCAGCTTGTATTTCAAAATAATTCTGATTTACATTACCACCAAAATAGGCTGGGTCGTCTGAATTTATAGTAACTTTTAATCCTAAATCTAACATTATTTTTAGCGGATGTTTTTTTAAGTCTTTAACTACTTTTAGGGCTGTATTAGAAAGTGGACAAACAGTTAAGGCAATATCGCGATTTATTATTTCACGTATTAAATTGTTGTCTTGTAAAGCATTATTACCGTGATCTATACGTTTTATTTTCAAAACATCTAGAGCTTCCCAAACATAATCGGCAGT
>NZ_JBFLKT010000279.1:0-4256 GCF_040883305.1 Lutibacter sp. | reverse complement strand
CCTTCGCAAACGCCCATTTTGGAATGAATTTTAGCTGAGGGTAATTATCCCCTGCTTCATCTATCAAGTGAGCTTAAATGGATTGTTAGGCGGCTCTGAGAAGACATTTGATTGTCGTATCCGCTGGATAAAATATTAGCTATGAGGTAAATTGTATTTCTTGTTAACCCAACTAAAAATAGGGTAAAACCCTAAATTAATAAATTATTTCTAAAAATAATTGTCAGTATTCGTACTTATAATTTATAATTTAAATTAAACTTATATTAATTTAAAACTGGGATTACTAAAATGACTAGATACGGTTACACTCGGGTCAGCTCCAAATCTCAAGAAAATAATTCTTCTTTGGAAGGGCAAAAACAACAATTAATTGAAAACGGTATTTTAGAAAAAAACATCTTAGTGGAAGTTGGCTCCGCTGCTAATGAAATTAAAAATCGCCCCATTTTTCAAACTTTAATCAATCAAAAACTTCAAGAAGGTGATGTGTTGATGGTAACCAAAATTGATCGATGCAGTCGAAATACGCTTGAGTTTTTGAAATTACAGGACATTCTTTTTAAACGGAAAATTGAATTTATTTCTCTGGATCTACCACATTCGGATGATCCTGGTATCAACCGTTTGATTGCGACAACTCTTTCAAGCATTGCAGAGTTTGAAAATAACAGGCGAAAAAAACGCCAAGCCCAAGGAATCCGTGCTGCCCAAAAACAAGGAAAATATCAGGGACGAAAAACAATCATTAATAAAACTTTGATTCAAAAAGTTCAATACTTGAAAGAACGAAAAAACTTATCTGTTACCGATATTAGTAAGTTAACTGGAGTAAGTACTCCTACTATTTACAAAGTCTTGAAAGAACATTTAGGCTACGTCTCTAATCGATTAGTTAAACTGGAGGAAACAAATGAACCAAAATAATTTTAGTTTCGAATCAGAAAATTTACTAGTCGATTGGATCTCTTTGAACCTTGAAGGTTTGATGGATCCCAGAATAATTGCTGATCGTTTATCGAAGTACTTTACCCCAAAGGTTCTGATTGATGATGTACCTAGTATTGGATATCATGGTTTGAAAAAAAAGTATAAGGTTTCTATCCGTCAATATACGATATCTAAAGGTTACTGGGTCGGAACTAAGATTATTTGCTCTGGGAAAGATGCGGCTTATTTTTATAAGCTTATAAAAACTCAAAGGTTTGATTGGCGTCTTTTAAAGTTCAAGGGGCATAATCTAAGTTTAGGTCGGATCGATCTTTGCTTTTCTCGCCCGAATGACTGGAGTCACAGAAGCAAATCATTCGATGCATTTTTAGTGGATTCCCGAAGTCAGATTCAAGATCATACTAATACTAAGTAGATAAAGTTACAGGATTTTACTAAGGGAAAAATGTTAAAAGTCAATCGGAGGAATAATTCGCGTCATTATCGAGTTTACCAAAGAGATGAAAGTGTACGTTTTGAACTTGAACTGAAACATCGACAAACAAAGTTGGTCCAAGATTATTTGTTTAAGAATCAACTGGATGTCTTCGAACATCAATTAGTTATTCAGTATTTTCAATATTCTGCCCAAGTACTGCGTTCAGATTACTCCTATACTGATTGGGTTGTGGATTTTCAAAGACGATACCATCAGTTGATGAATCTTACTTCTCGCTCGTTAGTCGTTAGTTATCTTGAAAATCAAATAATTACGAATCAGGTAGAAGAAGAAAGGTTATTTCATCTCTTACAATTTTTATCTTTTGTGAAAAGTTTAAAGTTAAATCCATTAAAGAATTGTAAAAAACATCGAATTAAAAAACAATTTTATTATGGTTTAAAATTTCCTTTAAGTCATTCTGTCTTGTTTAGTTATTATCATAGACGACTTCTAACAAAATTAAAATAAAATTTGTTTAATAATTTTTTAAGAAATTAGAAATAACAAATATTGAATAATTCAAGAAATTGAAGGAAAATATAAATGAATGAGTTTTAATTCTTTCTGAACTATGAGTAGAAATAAATCTAATGTTTTGAATCACGGGTACTGAGATTGAAACGGCTTCTGAGAGGTGGTTTAAATGCGTTTTAAGCCTACTTGGTAGGTTGAGTAGGGTATACTAGCTTAAACCAAAATGAGGTCGTAAATAAGAAGGTTTGAGTGGTTAAGAGAAAAAATAAAATAATTTTAGTGGCTAGCAATAATTAACGCTAGTCACTATAGAGATCTAAATTTTTAAAATCAATCTACTGGCGGTTTAATTCTATTTCTAGTAGCAACTGTTTTTTTGCTAAAATTTTTACGAGCTTGATCACCACGTTTAAGTTTACGGGCAATTTGTTTTTGTTTATTTTAATATTCTATTACCGACGTTTAAATAAAGACTTATACTCTATTTCCTCAAATTAGATAATAAGATTTGGTGTTGCACCGGCTATTAGGTCAAATAGCTTAGTTTGTGCGATTTTGGAAGTAACTACCGCAGATGTACTCGTTATAAATTGATCTTTTGAAATGAATTTAACATTAATATTTTCTGGAATTTCGGTTGCATGAGCGGCAGCTGAGCCTGTAATATTAAAAGTTACTTCGTCAATTATTCCAGCTGTAAATTCGAAACCAACTTTCCCTATTTTTCCAACGAAAGAAAACCCTGTGAAATTTCTTAATCCAAACATGTTATTTTTATTTAATATTTATTTTTTTTTTTCTGGAAACGATTTATCAATAGGTTTTCTGCCCCAACGTTTCCCGATCATATAACCTAAGCCAATTAAAATAAGCCTACCAACTAGACGACCAGCTTGATAGGCTGTAGAATCTTTGTTTACCATTAAATTTAAATTTTGCAATAATTTTTATTTATGCCACTATTATACAAATACTTAAGACCTAAGTCAACTAAAAAGACCTAAGTCAACTAAAAGATTAACTATTTTATTCTAATCACTAAAACCTGGGTATTTTCGACTATCACCTTAAGGCAGATAATACCAACCATTTTCTGCCTTAAAGCAGCATACTCTAGGAGGGAAGAAAATGAACCAAAATAATTTCAGTTTCGAATCAGAAAATTTACTAGTCGATTGGATCTCTTTTAACCTTGAAGGTTTAATGGATCCTAGAATAATTGCCCGTCGTTTATTGAAGTATTTTACTCCACATGTTCTGATTGACGATGTCCCGAGTATTGGGGTTAATGGCTTTAAAAAAAAGTATAAGGTTTCTATCCGTCAATATACAGGATCTAAAGGTTACTGGGTTGGTACTCAGATTATTTTCTCTGGAAAAAATGCGGCTTATTTCTATAAGCTTATCCAAACTCAAAAGTCTAATTGGGATCTTTTAAAATTTGACCAGCAGACTCTACGTTTAGGTCGAATCGATCTTTGCTTTTCTCTACCAAATGAGTTGAGTCATACAAGCAAATCATTCGATAAATTTTTAGTGGATTCCCGAAGTCATATTCAAGATCATACGAATACTAAGTACATTAAGTTACAGGATTTTCCTAAGGGGAAAATGTTAAAAGTCAACCGAAGAAATAACTCACGTCATTATCGAGTATATCAAAGAGATGAAAGTGTGCGTTTTGAACTGGAACTAAAGCATCGCCAAACAAAGCTAGTCCAAGATTATTTTTTTCAAAATCAACTGGACATCTTTGAGCATCTTTTAGTGCTTCAGTATTTTGAGTATTCTGGCCAAGTACTTCGTTCGGATTATCCCTATACAGATTTGATTCTCAATTTTCAAAGAATAAATTGGGGTAATCCTACTTTTCGCCCATTAATGATTAGTTATCTTGACAATCAACTAATTAGGAATCAAGAAGAAGAAGAAGAAAGATTGTTTCATCTCTTACAATTTTTATTTTTTATTAAAAGTTACTAAAGTACAAAATACTACAGATATTATTGTACTTGAACTCTAAAGATTAAAACTTTGGCATTGAACTATCTTCCCAGGAGGTCCCCCTCCAAGTATTGTCGTCGATTTATAACGTTTCACAACTGAGTTCGAAATGGGTCAGTGTGGTTCCGCTTAATACACTAAAAACACCAAAGCAAAAATACTGATATCATTGATTAAATCAATAATATCAGTACTAGATTTTTTCGTAGTTTCGAAAAATAAAATTCAAGTCTTCGGTCTGTTAGTACATCTCAGCTACATTTATTACTAAACTTACACTTAATGCCTATCAAACGGTTAGTCTTACCGTGACCTTATTCACTTACGTGATGAGAATACTTATCTT
>NZ_JBFLKT010000021.1:0-4910 GCF_040883305.1 Lutibacter sp. | reverse complement strand
ATGGTGCTGGTAAAGATGGAATTTTTGGAGCAGATTTAAATGAAGTAAAAGGAAATGGTTCTTGGGGACCAAAATTTGATGGTTCACAACAATTGTACTATAATGGTGAAAATAGACCTTATGTAGCACAACCTGATAATGTTGAGAATTTCTTCGAAACAGGATCAAATATCGTTAATACTTTGGCAATAAGTAAAAGTACAGAAAACTCTTCACTGCGTTTTTCGTATTCTAACTCATCAATTCAAAGTATTCTACCAAATTCTGATGTTGATAGAAACAATTTCAACTTAAGAGGGTTTAGTAAAATAACTGATAAATTTTCTTTGGATGCAAAAGTTACTTATTTCTTACAGGATGCAAAAAATCGTCCATCTCAAGGTACGGAAGGTATAATGGCTTATTTATATGGTTTAAATAGAAATATTGATATAAACGATTTAAAAACATATCAAAACCTAGACAATGGATATGGTGTAATTTCTGCTACAAATAGTGGAGGAAACCCATACTGGATTCTTAACCAGGATAAAAACGAAGATAGTAGAAAGCGTTTTTCAGGTTTTGCAAAAGCTCAATACGATTTTTCAGATGCCTTTAAAGCATTTGTGAGAGTGGGTACTGATGTTGTTTCTCATGACACTGAAAGCTATAGTGCAGTGGGGCATCATTTTTATCCAGCAGGTAGAATAAATTATACAGCAAGTGATCGTTCTGAAACAAATTATGATTTATTATTAATGTATAATAAAGATCTTAATGAAGATTTTAATTTAGCGGTTAATGCTGGTGCAAATGCATTGCATTCTACAGTTAGATCATCAAGAATTGCAGGTTCTGATTTTAAAATTCCTGGTAAATACTTTATTGGTAATACAGATCCTTTAAAATTAAGTGTAGGTCAATCTGATTTAATCGAAAAGAAAGTAAACTCTGTTTACGGATCCGCTTCTTTAGCGTATAAAGGAATGGCTTATTTAGATGTAACAGGAAGAAATGACTGGTCATCTGCACTTTCAAGTGAAAATAGATCTTACTTCTATAAATCTGCAAGTTTAAGTATGTTGTTAGATAGAATGTTTGATTTCCAAGATTCAAATATTAATTTAGCAAAACTACGTTTAAGTTATGCTAATGTTGGTAATGATACCGATCCTCAACAAATTATTAATTTATTTAATGTTGCTTCAAATGGTTATTTAGGAAACACTACTGTTTCTCGTCCAAACATTAAATTTAGCGAAAGTTTACGACCAGAAGATGTAACTTCAACTGAAGTTGGTTTTGAAATAAAAGCCTTGGGAAATAGATTATTCGCAGACTTTACTTATTATTCTATTACTTCAAAAGATTTAATATTTGATGTGCCTGTTGATCCAGCAACTGGTTATAGCTATTTTAGAGAAAATGTTGGTGAAATTTCAAATAAAGGTTTTGAGTTTTTAGTAGGAGGTACTCCAATTAAAACTGAAGACTTCCAATGGGATGTAACTTTTAATTTATCTAAAAACGAAAATAAATTAGTTAGTTTAATTGATGGTCAAGATTTTTTTCAATTTAGTTCTACAAATGGAGGAACAATTGATGTAAGAGCCCAAGTTGGAGAAGGGTTTGGAGATATTTATGGTAAAACATGGAAAACTACTGATGATGGTCAATTGTTATTAACAGCAACAGGTCGCCCACAAGCTAGTGAAGAAAGAGTTAAGTTAGGGAACTACCAACCAGATATGACAGGTGGATTTACCAATACATTTAACTACAAAGATTTTGCTTTAAACTTTTTAGTTGACTTTAGAATTGGTGGAGAAGTGTATTCTGGTACTGATGCTGCTTTAGACGCAAGAGGTGTTACTAAGAAAACACTTCAATATAGAGAAGGTGGAATAACTGTTGAAGGTGTTTGGGATGATAATGGTACATTAAAACCTAACACCACAAATATTAGTGGACAAGATTATTGGGGGGCAGTAAGTGGTATTGCTTCTGAATATATTATTGAACAAACAAATGTTCGTTTAAGAGAGGTAAGTTTATCTTACAATTTCCCAAGAGCCATTCTTGAGAAGACATTTGTTAAAAATGCATCTTTAAGTTTAACAGGAAGAAATTTATTCTTTTTATATAAGAAAAGTGATAATTTTGATCCAGAAGCTAGTTATTCAACAAGTAACTTTGCACAGGGAGTATTGTTCTACAACTTGCCAACAACAAGTAGTTTAGGTTTAAGTTTAAATGTTAAATTTTAATAATTTTTAAAATGAGAAATATAAAAATAACAATATATAGTGTTTTAATGTTCTTCACTTTCTCTTGTACAGGAGACTTTGATGAAATAAACACAAACAATCAGGGGTTTGAATCTTCTGATTTAAGTGCTAAATTCTTTATAACAGAAGCACAATACAAATTATATGCACCAGATCGTTACCCATATTGGAGAGCACATTTAATTCATGCAGATAGATATGCAGGTCATTTTACATTTGGAAGTAATATTTCATGGTGGAATGATGGACTAGGATATAACTATAGTGGAGGTTATACAGATGCCGCATGGGGCTGGTTAGCTGGTTACTTTGGAAACGTTAAATCTTTTATGGATTTAACCAAGACCGGTGGAGAGTTTGAGAATGAAAATATGTATGCAATGGGTTTAATTATGAAATCGTTATACTATCAAATGTATACAGATACGTTTGGAATGCTTCCATATAGTGAAGCAGGAGTAGAAGGTAATTTAACACCCAAATACGATTCTCAAAAAGATATTTATAAAGGTATTATTGAAGATTTAGATCAAGCAATGACAATCATTGGCGACAATGAAAGAACAGGCACTGGTGTTGCAGATGTTAATGAGAATGATGTTTATTGTGGTGGAGATTTACAAAAGTGGAAAAAGTTAGCAAATACACTTAAATTAAGAATTGGTATGCGTGCATTAGGTGCTACTGGAGATGATTTTGCAGCAAGTGCTATTAATTCAGCTTTAAATTCGCCTTTATTAGATGATGCCTCTGGAAGTGTTACAATGGAAAAAGATATGATTATTGGTCAATGGGGAAGTGCTGCCTATGGAGATGTATGGCATAATTTTGTCGGTGGTGGATCTTGGTCAGTTGGAGCTACTCTAATTAATCAATTAAAACACACTCAAGACCCAAGACTTGCTGTATATGCTTCACCGGCAAAAGGTGGCGAATTTACATTTGAAGGTACAGGAGCAGAGTATCAAGAAAGATTAAGTTTCATATTAGCAACATTAGACAATGCTGGAGCTACTTATACAACTAGTGCTTCTGGAGATGTTACTACTTTAAATGTTGATGCTGGTCAGTATATTGGACAACCTACAAGGTTAAATGGAGATATAAAACCATTGGTTAAGCTTGATTTGTTTAGCGCACCGGGTGAATTAGTAATTCAAAAAACGGGTGAAGGTGTTGGTGCATATCCAGAAATTATTTTAACAAGTGCAGAGGGTTATTTTTTACAAGCTGAAGCAGCAGTTAGAGGAATGGGATCTGGAGATGCTCAATCATTATTTGCAGACGGAATTAGAGAAGCAATGAAATTGTGGAATATATCTGATGGAGATATTGAAACCTATATTAGCTCACAAGGTGCGGCAAATATTAGCATAGGCACAATGGATGAAAAATTAGAGAAAATAGCGACTCAACGTTGGTTGGTAAGTTATACTGATGGTTTTGAAGCTTGGGCTGTAGTTAGAGATTCGGGTTACCCAACTGAGTTAGCTCAAGGTGTTTCAAATTCAATTATTTATGAATTAGGAACATTAGGAGGTGACTATCCACAACGTATGCGTTATGGAAGTGGAGCACAAAATAATCCTAATTACGGATCAGCGGTATCTGAACAAGGTGAAGATGTGCAAGCAACTAAATTATGGTATGCTAAATAAAAGAGCATAAATCTTAAAGCCTTTTAAAGGTTTTATAAATTCTAATTAGCCAAAACTTATTTTAATTAATGAGTTTTGGCTAATTTTTTTAAATGATTTAAGTCACTAATAATTTTACTTAGAACTCTTAGCTTTTTAGATGGCTATGAAGAATACTATTTCAAAATGTTTTTCATTTATTTTTTTGAATAAATCGTAATCTTTTATAGTTCATTGATAAAAGGGGACCAGAAACCTTATAAAAACGGGGAGTTATTTTGAAAATCCTAAAGAGTAAAAACAGGTGCTAATTGGCTTTACGAGTCAAGGATGGATTAACGAATATGGAATTGATTTTGAAAAAGTGAAGCGGAAATTAGTTGATGCTGGGGAATGGTTAAATATGATGATAGCCTATGTTAAAGTGTCTTCTGAAGAGGGTAATGAGAGCTCAATTTTAGTTACATTAAAAGAAGGTAAAGCCGTTAATAAAGGAGTGAAAAATAAAGCAAAAAAATATTTTAAAGGTTTTGTTTTGTACAATCCTAAAACCTACAAAGAAATAATAAACCATAATGAAGGTTCTTATTTTACACCCACATCAAATACAAAACTATTTACATTTTATTCGGCATATAATGTGTTAGGCAATTCAATAAAAAGTTTAGAATATATTAAAACAAAAGATTCTTTAATTGTAAAAGGAACTGCCGATCCTGCATTATTGTATTACGGAAAAGACAGCAACAATGTTGTAAATTTTATAAAAAAGACAACATAGTCCAGTTTACCTGTTAAATGAAAAGATTGAAGACGAGATTTTTAGTCAAGGATGGTCTAGGGAGGATTACCTATACTATTATATGTTTGAAAAAAATTACTTCCTATATTCGGAAATTTGGCAATCTATAGTTTAAAGCAAGATACTTTACTAATGAGTCCTAAGTTCTTAAAAAATCGGGTTTCAATAAAAGATACCATAAAAACAACTAGAGATTTTGAT
>NZ_JBFLKT010000278.1:0-6029 GCF_040883305.1 Lutibacter sp. | reverse complement strand
GCATTAAAGATTCTAATAAACCTCCTAAAGATTCTACAAAAGTTAAAGTTTCTAAATTAGATTCCATTAAAAATATTAATGATAATTTAGTTATAAAGTTGGGGCATGCTTTTTTGTATGAGACCAAACATTATAGGTTTAAAAAAAGTGCTGCTGGAACTGTCTTTGGCGACTCTTATGAAACTTCTATTCAAGATCACACTTCTTATCAAAATATGGAAAACCAGCTCTATTTAGAGTTATATACGCCATATACCGGAACTCTAAGAGCAAAAGCAAATCATTACAAATACAATTATCATTACAATAGTGTTTTGTTTTTAGACACCATTACAATTTCCGATAGATTAAAGGGAAATGTATTTTCTGCTGGAGCAGATTGGAAAGCAACCATTGGCAACTTAAGCGTAAATGCAGATGCAACTTCAATTATTTCTGGAGATTTAACCGGAAATTCTATAAAAGCATCTGTAAATTATAAAAAAGACAGTGTTTTTAGTATTAAAGGATATGCTGAAGTTACTTCAAAATCACCAAGTTTAAATAAAATCTTGTATCAAAGTGCTTTTAAAGATTACAATTGGAAAAATAATTTTGACAATGAAGAGCTGAAAAATGCTGGTATTGAGTTTAAATTAAATAAGTGGGGAAGTATCAATGCTTCCTATAACTTAATAGATAATTACACCTATTTTGATACAATTTCTCGTCCAACTCAAGCCAAAGAAACTTTAAATTATATAAAAGTAAAAGCCAATCAGTATTTTACATTTAGAAACTTTACCTTAGACAATACAGTAATGTATCAGAATGTTTTAGAAGGTGAATCATTTTTTCATGTACCACAAATAGTTACAAGAAATACTTTGTATTATGCAAATTATGTTTTTAAAGGAAAACCACTTTATTTACAAACTGGTGTTACTTTTAAATACTTTACAGCATTTAAATCTAATGCCTACAATCCGCTTTTAAGTGAATTTGTACTGCAAAATGAAACTGAAATAGGTAACTATCCTATCTTAGATTTCTTTTTTAATATGCAAGTGCAGAGAACACGCATTTTTTTAAAAGTTGAGAACTTTGGAGCTGGTTTTACAGGAAGAAATTATTATAGTGCTCCAAATTATCCTTACCGAGATTTAACAGTTCGATTTGGTTTGGTTTGGAATTTCTTTATTTAAAATTCTTTCCTAAATCCTTTCCAAAGGAAAGGACTATTAAAAAAACGCAGTTAATCTTTAACTAATTGTTTTATTTTAATATTTAATGCAGCAAAAAACAACGTTGTAAATGGACTTAACCAATTAAATATTGCGTACACAAAATAATCTGCAACATTAACTCCTAAAACCGTAGATTGATAAGCACCACAAGTATTCCAAGGAATTAAAACGGATGTGACAGTTCCGGAATCTTCTAGACTTCTACTTAAATTTTCAGGTGCTAAACCTTTATCTTCATAGGCTTGTTTAAACATTTTTCCAGGAATTACGATTGCCAAGTATTGGTCCGATGCTATTGCATTTAAACCTAAACAACTTACAACAGTACTTGCAAATAAGCCAAATACAGATGAAGCAACTTTTAATAAAGCATCAGTAATTCTGGTTAAGGCTCCAATGGCATCCATTATTCCACCAAAAACCATAGCACAAATAATAAGAAATATAGTCCATAGCATTCCTTGCATTCCACCTGCGCTAAAAAGTTCGTTTAACTTTTCGTTATTTGTGGTAATTTCAGTATCAATAAATATGGCATTTACAATTGATTTAAAATTCGAATTAGACAACCCACTTAAAATCTCCGATTGAAAAATAAATGCAAAAATAGCTGCTAGTAGAACACCAACTCCAAGTGCAACTAATGGTTTTGTTTTGGTAACAATTAATACAATTACAGCTACTGGTACAATAAATAAATATGGTGAAATATTAAATGTACTATTAATTGTATTTAGTAAACCACTAACATCAGCATTTCCAGAAGTATCAATATTAAAACTTAAAATACTAAACACAATTAGTGTAATTATAATTGTTGGTACAGTGGTTATTGTCATATACCGTATATGCGTAAATAAATCAGTTCCTGCCATTGCAGGAGCTAAATTTGTAGTATCACTTAATGGCGACATTTTATCTCCAAAATAAGCACCTGAAATTACTGCTCCAGCTATCATACCTGTTGGAATACCTAATGCACTTCCAATACCAACCAATGCAATACCAACAGTTGCAGAAGTTGTCCAAGAGCTTCCTGTTGCAATAGAAATTAATGCGGCAATAATTACCGAAGCTGGTAAAAATATTGATGGATTTAACACTTGTAATCCATAATAAACCATTGCAGGTATAATGCCACTTACCAACCACGTTCCTGCCAATGCACCAACTAAAAACAAAATCATTATTGGAATAAAAACACTTTTTAGGTTGTCAATAATTTCAGCAACCATTGATTTAAAATTCACTTTATTAAAAAACCCAACTATTGCCGCAACTAAACCACCTAATAATAAAATAAATTGATTTGAGTAATCACCCAGCAAAACACCATCTGCATAAAAAATATTATATGCCAACATCAACATTAAAGCAACTACAGGAATAAGTGCTTCAAAAAAATTAAGTTCTAAATTATTTATAATATCGTGATCTTCTGTTTCTGTAGTGTCCTTGTTTTCTTGCATGTATTATTTTTAGAAATGTAATAATACACAAAATTGAAAGTTTACACAAATTTAAAGCCCCATTCAAATTAATGAATGAGGCTTTGAAAAAATAAAAAGAAAATAACTTTATAATACACCTACTTTTTTCATACACATTCTCATGGCTCTGTAAGTGCGTTCAATATCGTTATCTAATCCAATAGAAAAACGAACAATACCGTCCGAAAGTCCCATTTTAACTTGTTCATCTTCTGGAATTTCAGAAGAGGTACTTGTTCCAGGTGCGCTAAATAACGTTTTGTAAAAACCTAAACTAACTGCTAAATATCCTAAATTTTCATGTTGCATAAGTTCCATTAATTCATTGGCTTTATCTAATGTACCAACATCAAGAGTTAAAATTCCACCAAAACCATATTCTTTGTTATACATAGTTTTAAATAATTGGTGGTCTGGATGCTTTTTAAGACCTGGATACACAACTTTTAAACCGTCAGCTTCAAAATTCTCAGCTAAATACATTGCGTTTTCACTGTGTTTTTTCATTCTAATATGAAGTGTTCTTAAGTTTTTTAAAATACTTGCAGCTCGCAAACTATCCATAACAGGTCCCAATAACATGGCAGCTCCATTATTTACATTCCTTAAACTATCAATAAATTCTTGACTTCCACAAACTACACCTCCAACAGTATCATTTGTACCGTTTATAAATTTTGTTAAACTATGAATTGTAATATCTGCACCCAATTTTTGTGGTGAGATTATTAAAGGAGAAAAGGTATTATCTACCACTAATAATACATTGTGTTTTTTGGCTATTTTAGATAATTCAGTAATGTTAGCAATTTCTAATAAAGGGTTGCTAATTGCCTCACAATAAATCATTTTTGTTTCTGAAGTAATTGCATTTTCTACCGCTTCTAACGAAGTAATATCAACAAAAGATGATGTGATATTAAATTTTGGAGCAAAGTTTTTAAGAAATGCATAGCTTCCCCCGTAAATAGTTCTACTAGAAACAATATGATCTCCAGCTCCACAAACTTGCAAAAACACAGAAGTTATTGCTCCCATTCCTGACCCAGCAACATTTGCAGTTTCAGTAAATTCCATTGCAGCCAACGCTTCACTTAAATATAAATTACTTGGACTGGTATGACGTGAATATAAATAGCAACCTTCTGCATGACCTTCAAAAGTGTCGAGCATTGTTTTTGCATGTAAAAAAGTATAGGTTGCAGAATCTGAAATTGAAGGATTTACACCTCCAAATTCTCCAAAGTATTGTAAATCTTGAATGTTATTTGCTGGTTTATTGCTCATGTCTAACTGTTTTTAATTATTATACCTAGTTTAGATTGTTAATATAAAATTAAGAAATATTAATTATATATTCTGATTAATTTACCAATAACACTATTTATTACTGTTAAAATTTATAATAACAGAATATATAACTATTATTGAAGTTATTTTTACTAATTTTAGTGAAAATTACTAAAATGGGCAAAATAGATACAATTGACAGTCAGATTTTAATGCTTTTACAACAAAATTCTAAAATGAATATAAAAGAAATTGCACTTAAAATTGGCTTAACTTCTACACCAACTTACGACAGGATTAAACGTTTAGAAAAATCTGGAATTATTACGCATTATAAAGCTGAAATAAACAGAGAAAAAGTGGGTTTAGATTTGGTTGTTTTTTGTCAGGTAACACTTCAAGTACATTCTAAAAAATTAATTACTCAATTCGAAAGCGCTATTGAAAAAATGCCCGAAGTTGTTGGCTGCTTTCATATTGCAGGAAACTTTGATTATTTGTTGAAAATTGCAACACCAAACATTAAATCTTATCAGTTTTTTTTAAAAAATAAACTGTCTGTTCTAGAATCTGTTTCAAATGTGCAAAGCAATTTTGTAATGAGTATGGTTAAAGAAAACACCATTTATAAATTAACCTAAAAAAAAGCCTGAATTTTAATTCAGGCTTTTCAAATTATGTCTATTTTTTTATTTATTCGCTACAATTGTAACTTGCAAATCAAATTCATCATTTATAAACTTATCTTTTAAGTCGTTAAAAAATGTTTTTGATTTAAATTTTACATTAAAATCTGCCCTGTTAATTTGAAAAACAGCACTCTTTAAAGTAACTGAAGCATCAGTTTTTGTAACATTTCCTAACAAAGAAATTTCTTTTGTAATTCCTTTAATAGTGATATTACCTTTAATTGTCGCTGCTCCATTTTCATCCATTTCAACTTGACTAATTGAAAATTTTGCAGTTGGAAAAGCTTCAACTTCAAAAAAGTCTGGAGATTTTAAATGTCCTTCTAATTTCGCACTTCCATCAGCATCTTTAATTGAAGCCATATCAGCAGAGAATAACCCTCCAGCAATATATTGATCTTGCATTAGAATTGATCCAGATTGCAAGGCAATTGTTCCATTATGTGCGCCTGTTGGTTTATAACCTTTCCAGATAATTGTTGAATTTACAACATCAACTTCATACTTTTCTTGCGCAGATACTGCAGAAAACGATAATACCACAAATGCAATTGATACTAGTATTCCAAATTTTTTCATTGTTGTTCTTTTTTAGTTAATAACATTGTAAATGTATTGATTTAAAGTTAATCACTCCAAAAAATAGCATTTAGTAAAGATTTTCAAAATTAAAACATTTATTTTGATGCATTCACTTCAAAAGAAATTTCAAATTCATCATTAATAAATTTATCTTTTAAATTATCGAAGAATTTTTGTGATTTGTATTGAATATCAAATTCAGTTCTGTCAATTTGAAAAGTTGCGCCAGCAAGTTTTATTCCATTAGCTGAAGCAGTTAATGTTGCAGGAAATTCAATACTTTTGGTAATTCCTTTAACAGTTAAGTCTCCTTTCACTAAATCACCGTTAACACTTGTAATTTTAAATATAGCTGTTGGATTGTTTGCAACATCAAAAAAGTCTCCACTTTCTAAATGTCCTTTTAATTTCGCATTGTATTCATCGTCTGCAGGTAAATCTAAAACAGTAATAGAATTCATGTCAAACACAAAGTTTCCACCAGCTAATTTCCCTTCTTTCACTTCTAACGTTCCGTTTTTTATTGCTACAGTACCATTATGCGTTCCTGTTGGTTTAAATCCTTTCCAATTTAATATAGAAGTTTCAGTATTTGCCATATAATTAGCATCAGCTATTTGTTGCATTTCTGTTTTAACTTCTACTTCTTTTTTTTCTTCTTTTGCTTTTTCTTTACAAGAAATAAATAGTACTGATAGTACCAATATTGATAAGATTTGTTTTTTCATTTTTAATAGTTTTTAGTTTAATTT
>NZ_JBFLKT010000277.1:0-6296 GCF_040883305.1 Lutibacter sp. | reverse complement strand
GTTCCGTCTGTTGCTAATTCATAAATATTACCAGTATTGTCACTTACGGTATATAAAGTTGAACCTGCAGTATTAATAGCTAAACCAGAAGCCTCTGATACATTTATTTTTTTGCTTGAAATTAATTCGAGTTCATTTTTAGTTTCTTCAACAGTATTAGAACTATTGTTACAAGCTTGAAAAAAGACCATAAATAGTATGGTAAAACTTATAATTTTACTTAAATGTATCATATTTTAAAAAGTACCAGCTTGTGTTTATTCACAAGCTGGTTTTTATTAATTATTGAACTGTATAAACATTCCAAAGGGTTGGATCTGCTTTAAAAGCATCAGATTCATCTGTAGTTCCACCACCTGGAGTATCATCTATAGACATTGCTCCTGTATTTGAATAATAATATTCTTTTGTATTTGTTGCAATTCTAACATAAAATGAAACTTTAGCTCCCGTTTCGCTCAATGATAACCCATCTCCATCTGTAACTGCATCTTTTAAATTTATAGTTACACCTGTTTGTGTAAATGATGCATCATCTTCACCAGAAATTTTATTAGCTTTTACATATACAGGCGTATCACCAACTGCAAAATAAATTCTTGCTTCCACTATTTCTTCAGAACTTGCATAAGCCACAACTACATTAATATCTGATCCTGGAATAGGATTTGCTGGGAATGTGATACTAGTTACCGGTCCTTCTGTTGAAGTAACTGTAGTTTCTACGACAGCATCATAAGTAATTGCTTCAACTTTGTAACTTGGCCAAGTTGTTCCTAAATCGTGGTTAAAGTCACCTCCATTTTCAATTGGATAATAGGTTTTTGTTCCATCTACATATTCTACTCTAATGTAATATCTAACATCACCTTCAGTATTTAGAGCCGGAATTACTCCGCTAAAAACAGCTCCATTTTGATCTAAAACAACTTTTGTTTTTTCATCATTCACATCATCTTGTTGTTCGCCTGGTAATAAATAATACAATCTAATCTCATCAACTTGATCAGGATATAAAGGCATAACTGTAAACGTAACATCGCCTCTATAACCATCCATTTCTCCAACTATTTCCAAATCTTTAACACCACCAACGACTGTGAATTCAGCAGGTGCATTGTTTCCATTACTCGGGTAATATGTGGTTAAACCTGTATTATCTTTAGCAACAACGTAATAACGAACTACTTGTCCGACCAATGCTTTTGGTACCGATGTTTTATATTCACCATCAACTAATGCCATATCTATAGATTGTACACTTTCACCAGGCATAAAAATTAATTTTACTGAAGAAATCCCATCAGCATCTGAAGCCGTAACTGCATAAACCTCTATAGCTTCAGTTAATGGTTCAGCAGATAAAATTGGCGCTGTATTTGCAGCTGATCCATTTGAAGAGCCCGGAGTTGGAGAACTCACCTTCCAATCTCCTGCACCATCAATTTCTCTTGCCCAAGTAAGCCCAACATTACTACTCATATCTGGAGTAATAGTATGATCTATAACTGTTCCATTTGGTTCGGATAAACTAACATCTTCTCCTCCAGAACTAATAGATTCTCCTGATTCATTTGCATCAACAAGGTAAAATCCACCTGCTGTAATAATTGTACCAGCAGGTATACTATATCCACCTGCGGCAGTGGGTTTATCATTAATAACATATCCTGAAATATCCATATCAGTAGTTCCACTATTATAAACCTCTACCCAGTCAGGAGCATCATTTACGTCTTTCGACATTATTTCGTTTAATTTCAATACGCTGCCTTCTACAACAGGGCCTTCTTTTATCATTATCTCATCTTCTACACAACTGAACGTAGCAGATAGCATAATAATGCTTAGAAATATATATTTTAAATTTTTCATTGTTTTATTTTTTTAGATATCATTATTAAAAATTAACTTCAAGTCTTATTGAAAACTGACCGTAATCATCGCCTGCTTCACCTTCTGATTCAGTAACTAAAGACCAATCTTTTGTTAGGTTTCCAGAACTATCAGTACCTACAAATAATTTTCCTTTTCCATTTGCAAAACGGTCGTGGTTATGATAAATATAGTTTGCAGCAAATTTTATATTTGGATTTATATAATAGTTTAAACCTACTGAATAACCTTCGGCAGAACCACCATAGATTGCAGCATCAAAATCATTCAAATCTATAAAATCATAACGTAAAGCAAGTTCAATATCTCCTTTATCTGAACCAGGTGTAATTCTTGTAAACTCACCTTCTTTTGTGTTATAATTATGTTTTCCACCTCTTAATAAATAAGCTGCTTGAGCGTAATATCCTTTAAAAGAAGCATCAATTCCTTCAATCATATTAACATTGTGCTCTTTATATTCACCTTGGACCATAAAACCATTATATTTTCCGGCTAATTCAAATGTATATC
The DNA here is from genome assembly GCF_040883305.1 of Lutibacter sp. GTDB lineage: Bacteria > Bacteroidota > Bacteroidia > Flavobacteriales > Flavobacteriaceae > Lutibacter. The sequence continues at coordinate 3,887 of NZ_JBFLKT010000277.1, read as the reverse complement.
CAAAAACATTATCAACACCTGAAATATCATCAGTGTCTAAGAATTTTTTTCTATTTACTACTGAATGTGAACGTGTGCTAAGTCTAAAAGCACCACCTTCCCAGTAAGTTTTAGGAGTTCTATGTGTTGCCGCAACCCCTATGTGTAATAATTTATCATTATCATTTATTGGTGCCCATACAGCTCTACCTGTTAAAGAATAGCCTTCATCAACACCATCATCTTTATTTGCATCTTTTGTAAATGTCACTTCCTCTGCGTCTCCAACAGTATTGAAGTGAACTCCACCAACAAGTAAAAACTTATTTGCAAAAACATTTACCTGAAAACCTAAATGACGAGAAGGGTCAAAAGTAGATGCTAAGGAACGCTCCATAAATAATAAATATCTTGATGTAGTGGTTGTTTCCATACCATAACCTTCTTTAAAATGCCCAGCTTTAAAATCCCATTTTTCAGAATCTGCAGTATATTTTAAATACGCATCCTTTATTTCAGTTGCAGAACTTTCAAAATCAAGATCAATTTCTCCATACCAATTTTTCCAAAATTCTGCTTTAATAGCGAATCTCATTCTACGAATTGTAATTCCATTTCCAAGTTCATTTAATGCATCATTTGAAAAAATATAACCATCTAGTTGAACTCTGTTGTCCATCCACATTTTATAGTTTCCATCAGCAGAAAACCATTTAATAAAGCCATCTTGTGCTTCCGTTTGTAGTGGAACAGCATCCACTTCCTGCCCGTATTGATTTATACGAGTAACTTCTTTTTTTACTTCTTGTGCATGTAACCCTATTCCGAATAGAATTAATGCCACTACTAGTGTACTTAGTTTATTTTTCATTATAGTTACAATTATTATTCATATTATATTTAAAGCTTACTTATTAATTCTGTTAAATTATCTTCACGTTTTAAGTGCATTTTTTTTCGTAACCTATGTCTGTTAACTTCAACACTTTTTGTTGAAATATTTAAAATTGACGCCATATCTTTTGAACTTAAATTTAAACGAACCAGGGAGCATAAACGCTGTTCATTTTCGGTTAAATTTGGGTACCTATTTAACAATCTGAAATAAAAGTCTCTATTTAACTCGTTGATATATATATTAAAACGCTGGCGATCTTTATCAATGCTTAAATTTTCGACAATTAGCTTTTTTAATTTTGAAAGCTCCACCTGATCTGAATCTGATTTATCAATTATTTTATCAATTTTTGCGCGCAGCTTTTCTAAAAAACGATTCTTTTGAATAATATTTAAAGCAATACTCATTTGCTCTTTTCGCTTAAAATCAATTTCCTTTTCTAGCTCAGCATTTTCTGTATTCGCTTTTGCCAATTCTGTTTTTAAAAAGGCCTCTTGTGCTTTATATTTTCGAGAAATATCAGAAGACTCTTCATCTTTAGATTTTAATTTTTTACTAGTTAATTTTAATGCTAAAACAATTATTACAATAATTAGTAAAATAATAACCGTATATAAGAAAGGTTGAAATAAATTAACATTTACAGGAATATCCACAGGTTTTGGTAAATTATTAAAATCACTTTTTATTGATTTTAAAGCAGTTTTTGTGGTATTATAAACTTGTAATTTAAATACGTTATCCATAAAAAATAACGACATAAATGAAACAACACCTGCAATTATTGGCGTAGTTATCCAACCTAGTGAAATTCTGCCTAAAACATTAAATTTAATTCCTCTACCGCCTTTTAACAAACCAATTCCCATTATTGCTCCAACAATAGCCTGAGAACTTGAAACAGGCACTAACGGAATTGCAGGCAAACCAATACTTTGTATAGCATTTGATAAAGATGAAGAAGAGAAAATGAACAAGACCATAGCATGTGCCAATACAATTACCAATGCAGCTTCTGCAGATAACTTCATTAAATCGTTGCCAACAGTCATCATAACTTTTTTAGAATAAGTAACAATTCCCATTGCTATAGAAATACCACCTATTAAAAACAATAATTGTACTCCATCAAAAATAAAAAAACCAAAATCTAACTGGATATCTGGAACTGAAGGTATAAATACACCAACAACATTGGCTACATTATTTGCACCCAAACTAAAAGCTCCAAAACCTCCAATTATTAAAAGTGCATATTTTAAATATGCATCTAACTTTATTAAATGAATTTTACTTTTTGCTAAAAAAAACTTGAGAAGTTTGTACATTAAAATAGCAAAAATGGCTCCTAAAATGGGACCTGCCACCCAAGTACTAACAATTTTCCCCAAAACAGTCATGTCAGTAGTGTTTCCAGAATAAAAATTCCAACCAATAATTGCTCCAATAATTGCTTGTGAGGTTGACACTGGTAACTTTAAACGAGTCATCCAAAAAACAGTAATACCTGCACAAAGTGCTACTGTAAATGCGCCTCCAATGGCATCTACAGAACCTAATTTACCAAGTGTTATCGACGCTCCAGACCCTTGTAATACAGCACCTAAAACAACAAAAATAGAAGCAACTACAACAGCCACACTAAATTTAACCATTCTAGAACCAACTGCAGAACCAAATATATTGGCCGCATCATTGGCTCCCAAGGACCAACCTAAAAATAAACCACTTGATAAAAAGAAAAAAAACATAGGCTGCCTTTTGTTTACTACATTTTTATTTTAATTACTAATGAAGAGAGCATTTTTGCTACTACCTTTGAAGCTTCCGCAACCTGCTCTACATGTAAAGTGAAATAGCGTAAATGAATTTTTTCACTCAATTTTAAAAAGGGCATTTCTTTAAACAATGTCCTTTTAATTTTTATGGCTAATTTTTCAGTTTCACGTTCGTAAAATATTACTTTTTGTAATTTATCTTTGACTAGATCAGGAGCAGTAAAAAAAACTCTTGCTGCAGGAATAACATTTTCAGCAGATTTTACAGATAAAGATACTAATCTCGAAAAATCGTTCTTAATATCTTCTGGGAAATAAGGATCTTCTACATCAAACTGACTTAAATTATCTTTTATTTTATCAATAATATCGTCCGTTTTCTCTAATAAATTCAAAATATCACTAGAATAGTTAGGCATTAAAGAATGCACATAAAAGTCGTTTTCAATTTTTCTGATAATTGCATCAGCAACTTCTTCCTGCTTCTTAACTATTTTTAGGTTGTTTTCAAATTCTGAAATATTTCCTTCTAAATAATTATTAACACCTTCTTTAAAATTTAATATTCCCAATTCAATATTATCAAAATACTCATCGATATTAAGGATAACGTTTTTTGAAGTTTTAAATATTTTAATCATCACATAAATCTTTACAACAAAGATAAATGTACATTCAAGTACTTGAGATGATAAATATCATTTTAAAAGTTCACATGAATCATATGTAGTTTATTAAATAACCTATTTAATTGATATGCATCATTTTAATATAATTATGTAGAGTTTATTGAAAACTTTAGAATTGTAGTGTAGTGTTTTTTTATGGTTTTATAGCTCCCTAAAAAAGATATATATGAAGCTAATTTTCTTAACAATATTTAAAAAAAACAAAGATTTACTGCTTTTAAAACTTAAAAAACTATAGTGTCAATTTTCTGAAAAAAACTTTTAAAAACCCTTTTCATTTACTGTTTTAACAATTAAAAAAATAAATGCTTTGAATAAATGTTCAATGGAACCTATTAATTTTATTATTTAGAACTATTTTAAAACTTATTTAAGGGTAGATTTTAAGCTGGATTATGTTCATCATCTTCCAACTCGTGCAATTCATCGAGCTGCTTTAAGAGCTTAAATGTTTTTTTAGCTTCTTCTTCATCAATAGTAGCTATTGCAGCACCAACATGTACTAACACATAATCTCCAACAGTTGCTTCAGGAACCAATGTT
>NZ_JBFLKT010000276.1:0-25230 GCF_040883305.1 Lutibacter sp. | reverse complement strand
TTACACCAAAAATGCTATTAAGTATGGCATCAGATCCAATAGTTTTTGCAATGGCGAATCCAAATCCTGAAATTAAATACGATTTGGCCGTGAAAACCAGAAAAGATGTAATTATGGCTACAGGTCGTTCTGACCATCCAAATCAGGTAAATAATGTACTTGGTTTCCCTTTTATTTTTAGAGGCGCATTAGATGTTAGAGCAACAAAAATTAATGAAGAAATGAAAATGGCTGCCGTACATGCCTTGGCTAATTTAGCAAAAGAATCTGTGCCAGAACAAGTAAATATTACCTACGGAGAAATTAATATTCAGTATGGTAGAGAATATATTATTCCGAAACCATTTGATGCGCGTTTAATTACAGAAGTGCCTCCAGCCGTAGCAAAAGCAGCAATGGAATCAGGTGTTGCAAAAGAACCAATTAAGGATTGGGAAGCCTATAAAGAAGCATTAGCAGAAAGGTTAGGTACTGGAAGTAAGTTAATGAGAATGATTACCGAACGTGCAAAAGCAAATCCTAAAAGTGTTATTTTTGCAGAAGCCGACCATCTAGATGTTTTAAAAGCAGCACAAATTGTGTATGACGATGGCATAGGAAATCCAATTTTATTAGGGGATAAAGATATTATTAAAGAATTAATGGAGGAATTAAATTTTGAAGCTGACCTTCCAATAATTGATCCAAAATCTGATGAAGAAAAAGAGCGAAGAAATAAATTTGCTAAAATTTTTTGGGAAAAACGCCAACGGAATGGAATCTCATTGTTAGATGCACAAAAATGGATGCGAGAACGTAACTATTTTGCAGCTATGATGGTGAATGAAGGTGAAGCAGATTCTTTGGTAACTGGTTATTCCAGAAGCTACCCAAGCGTGGCAAAACCTATGATAGAACTAATTGGTATGGCAAAAGGTGTTTGCAGAGTTGCAGCAACAAATATTATGATGACTGATAGAGGACCTATGTTTTTCTCAGACACAGCTTTCAATATTAATCCAACAGAACAAGAACTAGTTCAAATTGCTAGAATGACGGATAGAGTTATGCGAATATTTGGTTTAGACCCTCATTTAGCTCTATTATCCTATTCTAATTTTGGTTCAGCAGATTCAAAATCAGCAAATAAAGGTGCTAATGCAGTAGCATTATTGCACGAACATTTTCCAGAAATTAATATTGATGGTGAAATTCAAGCAGATTTTGCACTTACCGGAGCAATGAGAGATGAAAAGTTCCCTTTTTCTAAAATTTATAAGAAAAAAGTAAATGGTCTTATTTTTCCAGATTTAAATTCTGCAAATATCAGCTACAAACTTTTAAAATCATTAAACAATATAGATTCAATTGGGCCAATTGTAATGGGATTAAAAAAACCAGCACATATTTTACAATTGGGCTGCAGTGTAGATGAAATTGTAAATATGGTTTGTGTAGCTATTGTAGATGCACAAGAAAATGCTAAGAATAATACAGATTATTTTACTACATTTGGCTGTTAATAGTCTAAAATGTAATGATCACCCATATTAAAGGAAAATTAATAGAAAAAAACCCTACCTATGTTGTTGTTGAATCAGCAGCTGGGATAGGATATTTATTACATATTTCACTAAACACCTATTCAAGAATTACTAATGATGAATCGGTGTTTTTATACACACATTTATCAATAAAAGAAGATGCTCATACATTATTTGGATTTGTTGATAAAATTGAACGCGAAATTTTTAGATTGCTAATTTCAGTTTCAGGGGTAGGACCAAGTATTGCGCGAACAATGCTATCTTCTATGACAACGGATGAAATTCAACATGCAATTGCTTCAGAGAATGTTGGTGTAATTCAATCTGTAAAAGGCATTGGAGTTAAAACAGCCCAAAGAGTACTGATAGATTTAAAAGATAAGATTCTAAAAACGTATGCTATTGATGAAGTTTCTGTCTCTAAAAGCAATACCAATAAAAATGAAGCGTTATCTGCTTTAGAAGTTTTAGGGTTTGTTAAAAAGCAGGCAGAAAAAACAATTGATAAAATTTTATTGGAAGATAACACGTTAAGTGTTGAAGCTTTAATTAAAAAAGCGCTTAAAAATTTATAAGATTTGAAGAGAACTACATTTATATTCAAAGCATATATTTTAATCATTTTATTGTTGTTTTTTAAAACAACAATAAATGCGCAAACACCACCTGTATCAAAAGTAGAGGATACTTTAAAGGTTGAGAAGACTACAGATTCAATTAAATTAAAGTACCCATTTAATAGTAAACAAGAAGGTGGTTTGTTTTTATCAGATCCTGCAAAATCTGAAATCATCTACGATACTGAGTTAGGAAAATATATTATTGTTGAGAAAATTGGAGATTATTATATAAAACGTCCCGTTTATATGTCTCAAGAAGAATATAAAGAGTACAAACTTAAAAAGGACATGCTTGGTTACTATAAAAATAAAATTAGTGCCACAAATAGCAAAAAATTAGGAAGCGAAGAAGCTCAAAAGAATTTATTACCTACGTATTATGTAGAATCCGATTTTTTTCAATCCATTTTTGGAGGAAATACCATAGAAGTTAATCCAACAGGAGATGTTACTATTAAAATGGGAGCTTTGTACCAAAAAGTTGACAATCCTCAATTATCCGAACGTAATAGAAGTAGTTTTACTTTTGATTTTGATCAACAAATTGGCGCCAGCATTCAGGCAAAAGTTGGAACACGTTTAAAAGTTGGAGCACAATACGATACACAAGCTTCGTTTAATTTTCAAAATCAAATAAAACTTGAATATACACCAACGGAAGATGATATTCTGCAAAAAATTGAAGTTGGAAATGTAAGTATGCCATTAAAAAATTCTTTAATTGTGGGTGCACAAAGTTTGTTTGGTGTTAAAACACAATTACAATTTGGTCGTACAACGGTAACGGGAGTTTTTGCAGAACAAAAATCGCAGACCAGATCTGTTGCGGCGCAAGGCGGTTCAACTATTCAAGAGTTTGAATTACAAACAACGGATTACGACGAAAACAGACACTTTTTCCTGTCGCAATATTTTAGAGATAATTATAATATAGCTTTAAAGGATTATCCGTTAATCAATAGTCCTGTTAATATTACTAAAGTTGAAGTTTGGGTAACCAACAGAAATGCTACCACAGAAGATATTAGAAATATTGTTGCTTTATCAGATATTGGTGAAGGAGACCCTACAAATATTGGACCTGCAAATGTAATTCCAAATCCGGGTTTTCAATATCCTTCAAACGATGCGAATAATATTGTTTCAATTTTAGATAATACCAATCCGGTTAGAAAAATTAGCACAGTTGGAAATGGATTAGCACCTTTTGCAATGCAACAAGGTAGAGATTATTCGGTATTAGAGAATGCTATAAAATTAAGACCAGACGAGTTTAAAATACACCCACAATTGGGTTTTGTTTCATTAAATAGAAGGCTTTCAGATTCCGATGTATTAGCGGTTTCTTTTGAATTTACGGTTAGTGGAGATTCTAAAGTTTATAAAGTTGGTGAATTTACAAGTGACGGTATTATTGCTCCAGATAATATTGTAGTTAAGTTATTGCGTAGTGAAATTATTAGCACAAAAATTCCGATGTGGGATTTAATGATGAAAAACGTGTATTCACTGCAAACATATAGAATGCAACAAGATGGTTTTAGATTAGAGCTTTTATACGCAGATGACGCAACGGGAGTGCCTATAAATGTGTTGCAAAATGCACAAACTCCAAATATTTCAGATAGAACCTTACTAAATTTATTAGATGTTGATAGGTTAGACCAAAGTCAGTTTTCTGTGCCAGAAGGAGATGGATATTTTGATTATGTAGAAGGATCAACAGTAAATTCTGAAAAAGGGTTTATTATTTTTCCAACAGTTGAACCATTTGGAAAAGATTTAAAATCAAAATTAACAGACATTGCTGATGAAAAGTATGTTTTTAATGAATTGTATGAAATAACACAATCTGAAGCTAGAAATAATTTTCAACAAAAAGATAAATACTTAATAAAAGGGTATCATAAATCTGAAAGTGCTAACGGAATTCCTTTAGGCGCTTTTAACGTGCCACAAGGTTCGGTAAGAGTAACAACCGGAGGAAGAGAATTGGTTGAAGGTGTAGATTATGTAGTTGATTATCAAATGGGTCGCGTACAAATTGTGAATCCTAGTTTAGAAGCTTCAAATGCGCCAATTAATGTTTCTGTTGAAAATAATGCCACATTTAATTTACAAACCAAACGTTTTTTTGGGGTTGATATTGAGCACAAATTTTCAGATAAATTTATAGCAGGAGCTACTTTTTTAAATTTAAACGAAAAACCAATTACTCAAAAAGCATTATTTGGACAAGAGCCTATAAATAATACTATTTTCGGACTGAATGCAAATTTTGGAACAGAAGTTCCGTTTTTAACAAAATTGGCAAACAAACTACCAAATATTGACACCGAATATGCATCAAACTTTTCTATTAGAGGAGATTTTGCTTATTTAAAACCAGGTTCTCCAAACAGAATTGAATTAGAAGGAGAAGCAACATCATATGTCGATGATTTTGAAGGTTCTCAAATTCCTTTAGAAATTAAATCCATTCAACAATGGCACATGGCAAGTACACCGCAATATCAAACCCAATTTGATTTAGGTGGAAACGCATCAGATATTACATATGGTTATAAAAGAGCAAAATTATCTTGGTATATTATTGACCCACTTTTTTATGGTGGTTCAACATTAAAACCAGGAAATATAAATAATAACGAGTTGTCTAGAGCAGAGGTTAGAAGAGTAAGGTATGAAGAATTATTTCCTGAGCAGGATTTAGATTTAACTCAATCTACCATTGTAAGAACTTTAGATTTAGCCTATTTTCCAAATGAAAGAGGAAGTTATAATTACGACACAAATAATGTTGGAGGAGATGGTAAATTTACCAATCCGGAAGAGCGTTGGGGTGGAATTACAAGAGCTTTAACTACCACCAACTTTGAGCAATCTAACGTAGAATATATTCAATTTTGGATGATGGATCCTTACGATCATTATTCAATTACAAATACTGAAGGTTTACCAGCTGGAATTAATCCAAACGATCCTACAAATCAAGTGGGAGAATTATATTTTAACCTTGGAAATATTTCTGAAGATGTTTTAAAAGATGGTAGAAAAATGTACGAAAACGGATTGCCGGAAGATCCACTAAGTACAAATAATACCGATGAAACTATTTGGGGTAAAATACCTACAAATCAATCTTTATTATACGCGTTTAGCGATAATGATAATGAACGTTTAAATCAGGATATTGGATTTGATGGATTAAACGATCAAGAAGAAATAGCAAAATTCGGAACAAGTTTTGGACCAGATCCAGCAAACGATAACTATAGCTATTTTAGAAGTTCGGAATATGATAATTCTGATGCTTCCATAATTACACGTTATAAAAAGTATAATAACACACAAGGAAACTCACCAACAAATAATTTATCAACTGAAAATTATCCAACTTCTGCAACAACGTATCCAGATACAGAAGATATAGATAAAGATCAAACAATGAATTCTGTTGAAAGTTATTATCAATATAAAGTTTCATTAAATAAAAGCGATTTAGTTGTTGGACAAAACAATATTGTTGATGAGAAAATAGTAAATGTAACTTTAGAAGATGGAAGTCAAAAGCAATTTAGATGGTTGCAATTTAGAATTCAAGTTGGTACGCCAGATGAAGTTATAAATGATATTACAGGTTTTAATTCCATTCGTTTTATGCGTATGTTTTTAACCAAGTTTAAAATGCCAATAGTATTGCGTTTTGGTGAATTACAATTGGTGAGAGGAGATTGGAGACGTTATACAAAAACATTGGACGAAAATATTGTTCCACCTCAAAATTTAACAAATACAGAATTACAAAATTTTGAAGTTGGGGTTGTTAATATTCAAGAAAACGAAGATAGAAGACCAATTCCTTATGTATTGCCTCCTGGAATAAAACGAGAAATTTTAAGAGGAAGTACAACCTTACAAAAGCAAAATGAACAATCTTTATCACTGAAAGTTACCGATTTAGAATCTGATGATTCCAGAGCTATCTTTAAAAATGTTCGTGTGGATTTAAGAATGTATAAACATTTAAAAATGTTTTTACACGCAGAAGGTGTGCAAACACGACCACAAGTTCAAAATGACGAGTTAAAAGCCATAATTAGATTAGGAAGCGATTTAAACGACAACTATTATCAGATTGAAAAACTATTAACCATTTCAGATTATGGAGTTTCTTCCGCAATAGAAATATGGCCAGAAGAAAATAATTTAGATGCTTTTTTAGAAGATTTAGGAAAGTTAAAATTATTAAGGTTTGAAGAAGGAATTGCTCCAAACATTGTTTATCCAGCTGTTGGAATGCCTTCCCCAATTGAAGGACTAGAAGGGTATGAAATTAGAGTAAAAGGAAATCCAAATCTATCAAACATTAAAACCATAATGTTAGGTGTTAAAAACGTTTCTAATGCAAGTCAAAGTGCAGAAGTTTGGTTTAATGAAATGCGTGTTGCAGAGTTTGATAATGATGGAGGTTGGGCAGCAGTTGTAAGTGCAGATGCAAATATTGCAGATTTTGCAGATGTGGCGGTTACAGGACGTATGGAAACTAAAGGATTTGGAGGTATTGAGCAACGTGTAAACGAGCGTAGCCAAGAAGATACAAAATTATACGATCTCGTAACTAATGTAAATGTTGGTAAGTTATTGCCAAAAAATTGGGGTGTTTCACTACCATTAAGTTACAGTGTTTCTGAAGAGGTAAAAGATCCAAAATACGATTCTCAATACCAGGATGTTTTATTTGAAGATACCAATTTAGAAAACAGTCCAAATAGAGAAAGTAGTCAGGATTATACAAAACGAAGAAGCATTAGTTTAATAAATGTTAGAAAAGAATTTAATCCAAATTCTGAGCGTAAACAACGTTTTTACAATGTAGAAAATTTATCCGTTTCTTACGCTTATAACGAAACTTACCATAGAGATTATAATGTGCAAAAATTTGTTGACCAAAATGTTAGGGCTTCAGCTAATTATAACTATAGTTTTGAACCAATAAGTATAGAGCCTTTTAAAAACTGGGGCACGTTAAATAGTAAATATTTTAAGTTTATAAAAGATTTTAATGTAAACTTAATTCCTTCAACAATTTCGGTAAATTCTAATATTTTTAGAACATATAACGAGCAGTTATCAAGAAGTTTAATTGAAGGTTTACCACAACTTCCAACGTTAAAGCAACGTCATTTTATGTTCGATTGGGATTATACAATTGGCTATAATTTAACCAAATCTCTACAATTTAACTTTAGAGCTGCAAATAACTATTTATACGACGATTTTAATGCGGCAGATGAGATTCAAATATTCGATAATTTCTTTTCAATAGGAAGGCCAGATCATTACCATCAAACATTAAATGGAACTTATAAAATTCCAATTAATAAATTACCATTATTAGATTTTATTAATGCAGATTATACGTATGCAGCAGATTTTGACTGGCAGGCATCTTCACAATCCTATATAGATAAAGTGGGGAATGTTATTCAAAATACAAATACTCATTCTTTGGGAATAGATGTAGATTTTAACAAGTTTTATAAAAATATTGGACTCACAAAATTATTCAATAAAAAGAAATCAACTACTAGTAATGTATCCAATAATACTGTTACAAATAGAATTAGTAAAAAGAAAAAATCGCCAGGAGAAACTGCAAAAGAAGGAATTTATAACTTACTAACAGCTGTTAAAAAAGCACGATTTAATTATTCAGAAAATAATGGTACTTATTTACCAGGTTATATTCCAGAAGTTGGGTTTTTAGGTCGCGATAATTTTAATGGTGGCGTAGCTCCATCGCTTGGTTTTGTATTTGGGAGTCAGATAGATATTCGTGAACGTGCATTGGAAAACGGTTGGTTGTTGTCTAGAAGTGAAGCAGATCCATACTATAACAAAACCTATAGTGTTACGCATATGAATAAGTTTGACGCTACTATTACGGTAGAACCATTTCCAGATTTTGACATAGAATTACGAGGGAATAAAACCTATACAAAAAACACTTCTCAGCAATTAGATGTTGTAGATAATGTTTTAACAGATTCACCAATTTCACAAGTTGGTAATTTTATGATTAGTCATAATATGTTAAAAACAGCTTTTTCAAATAGCGATGAAAATTTTGAAGAATTTAAAGCAAACAGACTTATTATAGCGCAAAGGTTGGCGCAGGCATCTGGAGCATCAATCGATGGTTTTGGAGCTACAAGCCAGCAAGTTTCATTGCCGGCATTCTTAGCGGCATATTCAGGTAAAGATGCCACCAAAATAGATTTAAATGCTTTTAGAGATGTGCCAATACCAAGTTGGAACATTAATTATAAAGGTTTAATGAAAATGAAATGGTTTAAAGAAACCTTTAGAAGTTTTTCACTTTCCCATAGTTACGATTCCAGATATTCAATATTAAGTTTTAGTAATAACTTGGAATACAATGCTCAAGATCCTTACACAGAAACAGACATTGTAGGTAATTATTTTAACAAAATTTTATTTACAAATGTCGATTTAATTGAAGAATTTAGTCCTTTGTTAAAAGTAGATATGAAAATGAAAAATTCAATTTCTTTTACAGGAAGAGTTGATAAAGATAGACGGCTAACATTAAATTTTAACAACAATACAATTACCCAAATGAAAGGGATGGAATATGTGATTGGAATGGGATATAGGTTTAAAGATTTAGCAATGAAATTTAGATTTGGAGGGAAATTAACCAAATTAAAAGGAGATTTAGATTTAAGAGCAGATTTATCTTTAAGAGATAACAAAACAGTAATTAGAGCTATTGATGAAGATAACAATCAAGTAACTGGAGGTCAACGTTTATTATCGTTTAAGTTTTTCGCAGACTACGCAATTAATAAAAACCTAACGGCTTCGTTTTACTTCGATCAAAGTTCTTCGAAATATGCAATTTCAACAACCTTCCCAAGGCAATCAGTTAGTTCTGGGTTAAGTGTTAGATATGTATTAGGAAATTAAATAAATTATCAAAAATAAAATCAAAAAATAAAATTAAAAATGAGTATTCCAGCAGAATTAAAATACACAAAAGATCACGAATGGGTTAGAGTAGAAGGAGACTTAGCAACCATTGGTATCACGCATTTTGCACAAGGTGAATTAGGTGATATTGTTTATGTAGATGTAGATACATTAGACGAAACAATTGAAAAAGACGAAGTTTTTGGATCAGTTGAAGCTGTAAAAACGGTTTCAGATTTATTAATGCCTATTTCAGGTGAAGTAACTGAATTTAACGAAGCGTTAGAAGACGAACCAGAAAAAGTAAACACAGATCCGTATGGCGAAGGTTGGATGATTAAAATCACTATATCAGATGCCTCTCAACTAGAAGAATTATTATCAGCAGAAGATTATACAGCATTGATTGGGGCATAAACTTTTTTTATTTTTAGCAATTTTTATTACAATAATTATTGGATGGGGTAGCCTAATTACAATCGGTAATGCTATGCCATCAACTATAAATATTTCAGATAAAGCAATTCATTTAACTGCGTATCTAATACTAACATTGTGTTGGTTAATTGCATATAAAAATAAACTTAAAGGTTTGAAAACCAATGCTTATATAGTTTTTTTGATATTTTTTTATGGCATAATTATTGAAGTGTTACAAGCAACTATTACTACTAATAGACAATTTGAAATTAAAGATATAGTAGCAAATACTATTGGAATTATGTTAGGTTTTACAGTTTTTAAAGTGCTTACACAAAAAAAACTTTTGAAATAGAAAAATATTATTGTAAAAGTTGTTATAAAATTATTAAATTAGCGAACTATAAATATTTTACAGATGCAGATTAAAAAAAATCCAAAAGCGAATCTAGAAAACTACAGCAAGTTATTTATGCAATTAGGTCTAGTTTTAGCATTATTGGTGGTTTATTTGGCCATTGAGAAAAAAACGTATGATAGAGTTATCGAAAATTTAGGACCTGTTGTTTTAAATATGGATGATGAAGAACAAACAATTGAAATAGAACAAGTTAAGCCGCCAGAGCCAAAAACTCCGCCACCACCAACTCCAGATAAAATTGAAGTTGTTGAGGATGAAGAAGAAATTGAGGAAACTGTAATAGAATCTACTGAAACAGATGAAGACGAAGCTGTTGAAGTTGAAGAAATTATAGAAGTTGAAGAGGAAGAAGAAGTAATGGAAGATGTTCCGTTTGCAATTATTGAAGATGTTCCTGTATATCCAGGTTGTAAGGGAAATAAAGCTGAATTAAGAGCTTGTTTACAAGAACAAATTACAAAACACGTTAACAGAAAATTTAATGCAGATTTGGCTTCAGATTTAGGACTTGCTCCTGGTGTTAAACGTATTTTTGTAGTGTTCAAAATAGATAAAACAGGTAATATTACAGATGTAATGGCACGTGCACCACACAAAAGGTTACAAGAAGAAGCAATTAGAGTGGTAAATTCATTACCAAAAATGACTCCTGGTAAACAAAGAGGTAGACCAGTAGGTGTAAAATATAGTTTGCCTATCGCTTTTAAAGTTGAATAGTAAATAAATTTATAAAAATTTAAAAGCCATCTTGTTAAAGGTGGCTTTTTTTATGCAAAATAATTGGTATAAACTGTCATTTAGAATGTTTTTCTATATTTGTTAAAAGGGATATTTTATGAAGAGTTATTTAAAAGTTATTTTTGTTGTATTAAGTTGTCATTATATAAGCGCACAATCTATTGAAAATGATACCATTACAAGATTAGCTTCCATAATATATACAGTGAATGGAAATAAAGTATCGTTCAATCCCGAAACTCCAGAATTAAATCAAATTGCTGGTGCACCAAAAGCATTCTATACCTACTACTGGGAGTTCGGAGATGGAAATCATAGTTTTAAAAAAGATCCAGAACACGTTTGTAAAGATAAAGGCACTTATAAAGCACAACTTTCTGTAACCAATAATTATGATGACGGAAGACCACCAAGCACAAGGCCTAAAGATGTTAGTATAACAACTGTTAATCAAAATATTAATTCAAATCAAAATCAACAGTTATTAGCCAATCATAATGGTTTTAGGTTACAAACAAATAGAGAACCAATGCCAGAAGAGGAAATGCAATTTATTGTAAGTTATGGTAACAATAAAGACTATGCTACCAGCGGAAAGTTGTATTTATTTTTTAATGAAACCAAATATAAAGACAAAAATTTTGATTTGGTCGATGTGCGGCTTCATAACAACGAACAAGAAATATCCGATGAAATTATTGTTGATAATAGTAGCTATATTTCAAAGAATGAATTAATTCAAACAACTGGAATTAGTACTTTTTTAGATGATAAACTATTAATTTCCGATACATTAAAACAAAACCTGCCATTAACATTAGAAGAAGGGAAATTATCTTACCAAGATGTAAAAGTGTACGATTTTAATGAAATGCAAGCTAATGAAGAACGCAATATGTTTTTTACATTTAAAACTACACCAGAAATGTTGAAAGACACTAGTGCGGTTATTTCAATAAGAAGTATTTACGTTCCTGAAAGAGGAAACGATGCACATAAGGTTTTAACAAAGGAAATGGAGATAGTAACGTCTCACGATCCAAACAAAATGGCGGTTTACGACACGCGTTTAAATTACAGGTTGGTACGTTTCAAAAAATTGAAATACAAAGTACGGTTTCAAAACGATGGAGAAGGCCCTGCGAGACTTATAAAACTAAATGTTGATATTCCTAAAATGTTAGACAAATCTACTTTAGAAGTGTTAGATATGTATCCAAAATGTAAAATTTGCCCTGAAGAGGAAGTTAGGTACAGTTGTTTAGATACTATTATTAGTAAAGACCAGATTTCATTTCAATTTAAAAATATTTATTTGCCAGGAACCGCTCAAAAAGGAGTTCACGATAAAGATTCTACCAAGGGTTTTGTAAAATATGCATTAAAATTTGGAAAAGATTTTCATAAGGTAAAATCAAAAAGTAAAACAGCAATTATATTCGATAAAAACGAACCAATAATTACAAATACTTCAACATCGAGGTTTAAACCAGGAATCTCTATTGGTGTAAAAGCTGGTTATAATAGTTTTCCAGACTTAAATGACTCTAAAAGCTACTTTATAGGTGCTACAATTTCACCTTATAAATCATATAAAAAGTATTTGCAAGCAGAAATAATGATGAGTACGCACGAGTTTTTAGACTTTAAAAGTATATCTGAAGAAGTTGGAATTTTAGATATACCAGGAGCAGTAGTTGATAACGCTATAAAATTTGAAGAGAGTTCCTTAACAACTAATAAGTTGAATGTTGATGTTGTTCCAGTATCATTTCGATACAATTTAAATGGAGTTATTGGATTAGGAATTGGGCCACAAATTTCTTTAGATGTTTCTAATGAGGTGGAAACTACAACTTCTACAGAATATTATACTTATTTTAACAATCGGGTTGGAAAACTTATTGAAGGTGCTTCTTCAACATCAACTACAGTCGAAAATAATCCGTTTACAGATATTAAATACGGTATTTTTGGAGACATTACTATTGGAGCTTCCAGAATTGGACCAAGTGTGGGAGCGCGTTATATTTATAATTTTAATGAACCAGATGCACAACTTCATTTTTATGCCATTTGGAAAATTTAAAAATTTCAGATGCTAAAAAAGAAGTTAATTTTTCTATTTATCTTTTGTAATTATTTAGTTTCAGCACAGCTACAAAACAATAGTTTTATAACAACTATTAATGCTTTAAAAAAACAAAATAATTACTCGGAATATATTTATGTGCATTTAGATGAATTTGCTAAAAACCCAACACTTCAAAATTTAGAAATTTTTAAAAATCTCGAGAACAATTTATGGAGAAACCCTATAAATAAAAATGAAAATACTGCACAGCTTTATTTTTATATTAATTATGCATTTCAATTAAAGCAATTAGGGTTTATAGATGAATCTATAAATTATTATGAAAAAGGCTATTCACACTATAAAAAGAATGCAATTGATTACAATATTATAGAATATTGCTTAAAACCACTAGCCAATAATTACACACGACTTGGAGATTCTGATAGAGCTGAAGACATTATTATAATTACGATTGAACAGGCAGTTTTAGAAAAAAATAAAGAGCAAATCGCCTCAGGCTATTTAAATTTAGCAATTGTTTACTGGTCAAAGGGAGCTAATCTAGAAGCAATAAATTACTTGAATTTAGGACTTCAAAATACCGATTCAAATAGTTTAAAGGCAACAATTAATTCCAATTTAGCAATTAATTATTTGATGTTAGAGACAATTGAAAAGGCAGTTTACCATGTAAACTTGTCTAACAAATTAAATTTGAATAATGATGCATCAATTTTAGCACGAAATTTCAATACCTTGGGAAGTTGTTTTCTTCTGAAAAAAGAATTTGATACTGCTTTAATTGAATTTAATAATGCCTTAAAATTTGCCAAAACTGCATTTGGAAATAATGATAGGGAAGTTGCAAAAATTTACAATCAAATTGCTGCCATTTACAGACTTCAGGACGATACTAAAAAATCTTTAGAAACGTATCAAAAAGCATTAAGTTCTTTGTTACCAAATTATATTCCTAAAAATGAATTTGAAAATCCGAAAAGCACCTTTTTCTATCCTGAAAATACGTTAAAACAAGCATTAGACGGTAGGGCAAGTAATTTTGAGCAAATCAATAATTTTGAAGCAGCATTAAAAAACTATGAGTTATCATTTATTGTTGAAAAGGAACTTAATAGCACGTATTTAAGTCAGAATGCTAAATTATTACAACAACAAGAAAATAGAAGTAGAAGTGAAAAATGTGTTGCCTTGTGTTATACTTTATATGAACAAACAAAGGCAATTAGTTGGATTGAAAAAGCTTTTGAATTTACTGAATTAACAAAAGCCTCAGTTTTATTAGAAAACAAACAGCTTGTAGCCTCTAAATCAACTATTAAAAATGGCAGTTTATTTATTAAAGAAACAGCCTTAACATTTAAAAAAGCACAATTAAATAAAAGTATTACAATTGAACAGTTAAAAAATGAAACTGCATCTATAAGCTTATTGGCAGCATTAACAAAAGAACGTGTAAATGTTGTGCAGGAAATTCAGTTACTAAATCAGGAAATTAATTTAAAATACCCAAATTTAAAATCGGACTTAAATAAAATTGTTACTGTTAAAACAATACAAGATAACCTTTTGGATAATAATGAATTGTTACTAGAGTTTTTTGATGGTTCAACCCACGTGTATATTTTTTCAATTTCAAAAGATAATCCGATTTCAGTAAAAAGAATAGAAAAAACTTCGGAATTTAAAGAAGAAATTGCTCAGTTTTTAGCCTTATTTTCAGACGCTAGAGGTACTGCACTTCAAAATAACATGCAACAATACAAAGCATTAGCTTTTAGTTTGTTCAAGCATTTATTTGATAAAGATTTATATAAAAATATAATCATAATACCAGATGGTTTATTTTCATTTTTGCCTTTTGATACACTATTAACATCAGAAACAACAATTAATAATCTACCTATCAGACAATCAGGTTTCGATAAATTGCCTTATTTAGTGCATAAAACCAATATTAGTTATGGATATTCAGCTTCAATTTTATGGAGCGATTCTAATATAGTTAATCAAAAAAATGATAAACTATTAGGGTTTTTTCCTGTATTTAAAAACAATCACAGAAATTTAGCAGAACTAAGTTATACAGCACTAGAAGCTACAAGTATAAAAAAGGAAATTGATGGAAATTTTTTAATTGCTGAAGCCGCTACCAAGAATGCTTTTAATAATAGAAATGAAGACTATACTATTTTACATCTTTCAACGCACGCAACTGCTGGCGATTTTTATACGCCACCTGCCATTGAGTTTTATAATGAAACGTTGTATTTACCAGAAATTTATGGTTATAATTTAAATTACGATTTAGTGGTATTAAGTGCTTGTGAAACAGGTATTGGTACTTTAAGAAAAGGTGAAGGTGTTTTAAGTTTGGCAAGAGGTTTTTCGTTTGCAGGTGTTAAGAATTTAATAGTTTCATTTTGGAAAGTAAACGATAAATCTACTGAACAATTAATGGCAGGTTTTTATAAAAATTATAAAAACACAGGAAGTAAATCTGAAGCATTACATACTTCAAAATTAGATTATTTAGAAGATGCTTCTATTCCAGCACTAAAAAAATCGCCTTATTATTGGGCAAGTTTTATCTATTTTGGAGAAGTAACACCTGTTGCAGAACAAAATAATATGTATTGGTGGATTTTAATTGTATTTATTGCGATGTTTGGTAGCATTATCTTTTTTAAAAATAGTAGATTTGGGCTAAATAAAGACACATGAAACTAAAAAATATTCTTTTCAGAAAGGGCTTCGTTAAAATTAAATTGAAGAAAATAAATACCAATCATTTTGAAGTAAAAGCAAGATTAAATGGTGTAAAAGGACGCTTTATTTTAGATACTGGAGCTTCAAATTCTTGTTTAGATATTACTTTAGCAGACCAATTTAAATTAAAAGTAGAAGAATCTGAAACCAAGGCAGCAGGAGCAGGCGCTATTGGAATGGAAACTAAAATAGCGACAAATAATACTATTAAGTTTAAAGGTTGGAAGTATAAAAATTTCAGTTTAGTGTTGTTGGATTTAACGCATGTAAATACTGCGCTAACTGAACACAATGCAAAAGCTGTACACGGTATTATTGGCGCCGATATTTTAGAAAAAGGTGAAGCAATTATAGATTATAAAAACCAATGTGTCTATTTAAAAAAGATAGTTTATAAGTTTTAAGTTCAAATACTGTTTCATTTTTCAATACCTTTTTTCGACTGATTTTTTATTTTTATAAAAAAAATCAACTTCAGGCAACCTTTTGCATACAATTTGCGTCTTTATAAATATACTATCAATTTGACCTTAGAAAGTTGTCAAAAATAAATTGGTAAAAATAATAGCAAGTTGTGAAAATTATTCAATTATTTAAAAACGAAGAAAAGCTTATTAAAAAAGCGATTCAAAATAACCGAGCAGCACAACAGCGGTTGTATTATTTACATGCACCCAAAATGCTAAGTGTATGCAGGTATTATATAAAAGATGTTCAGTTTGCGGAGGAAGCAATGTTAAACGGATTTTTAAAAGTTTTTAGCAACTTAAATAAATTTGAAAATAATGGAAGTTTTGAAGGTTGGATTCGACGGATTATGATACGAGAATCAATTTCTTTTTTAAGAAAAAAACAGCACATTGAATTTGCAACTGATGTAACTGAATTTAAAGAAACTACGGTTAATGCTGTTTATTCTGAAATGGATGTTGCAGAAATTCAACAATTAATTGATGCACTTCCAGATGGTTATAAAATTGTTTTTATGATGTATACCATTGAAGGATACAAACATCAAGAAATAGCAACCTTATTGAATATTTCTGAAGGAACTTCAAAATCACAGTTATTTAAGGCACGAAAAATCCTTCAGAAAAAAATTATTAAACTAAATAAAACAAGCAATGGAACCTTATAAATTTGAACAGGATATAAAAAACAAGCTTGAGAAAAGAACTATTAATCCTACTGAAAAATCTTGGGATAAATTAGCGGATTCTTTAGAGTCTAAATCTGAAAAAAACGGAACAAAAGTTTGGTATTTATTAGGTATTGCAGCAAGTGTTGTTGGAGTTTTATTTATGGCTTCAATATTTATTAAAAAAGATAAAGAAAAAACAACACCAATTATTGTTGATAGTCCGATTCCTGAAAAAGAAGATGCTACCAAGGCCGTTGTAGTTGAAACAAATTCAACAGAAACCGATATTTTAAAAAGTATAAAAACCAATGATAATGCACCAAATTTAATTGTTGAAAGTCCTAAAAAATCAATTTCTAAATCCATAATCCATTCAGATAAAATTTTAGAAACTACTAAAATTTCTGAAATTAATACTTTAGATAAAGTTGCTGTAATAAATTACGAAAATCTTAAAAAAGATAGTGCAAAAACAACTTCTGAAGACCAAAAAATTGAGGCGCTAATAACTAAGATTGAAGCATTAAAATCAGAACATTTAACAGTAACAGATACCGATATTGATGCACTTTTAATGAACGCTCAGAAAGAATTGGCTTTGCAAAAAATATATGATGAAAGTGTAAAAACGGTTGATGCTTATAAACTACTTCAAGACGTTGAAGCAGATGTAGATAAATCGATTAGAGTGAAGTTTCTAGAAACTTTAAAAATGAATTTTGAAAATATGAAAACAGTAATTGTGCAACGAAACGATTAATAATTGAATGTTAAAATTAAAAACACAGACCATGCAAAATATAATAAAATATGTATTTCTGATAGCAATTGCCATAAGTTCGCAATTTTTACAAGCTCAGGACATTAGTAATGATGAAAAAATTAAAATTTTAAATGAGCAAAAAGATAAAATTACTACTG
This sequence comes from Lutibacter sp., assembly GCF_040883305.1. Lineage (GTDB taxonomy): Bacteria > Bacteroidota > Bacteroidia > Flavobacteriales > Flavobacteriaceae > Lutibacter. The sequence goes on along the minus strand of NZ_JBFLKT010000276.1, from coordinate 7,583 downwards.
AAGAAAAAGATTTTTTAAAAAAGGAAGTAGAAATTATAATTAAACGTTTTGAGAATGGAGAAATTACCAGTGAAAAAGCAGAATTATTAAAAAAAGAAGCCGCTAAAAAAAGGGCTTTGAATATTGAAAATAGAACAGCCATCATAGATAATAAAATTGCATTGTTAAAACGTAATGTAAATGGGTATGATGTAAAAACGGCTAAAGGAGAAAAAACTATTTTAAGAATAGGCAGTAGTGAAGATTCGGGAGATGATTTTATTTTTATCGGTAATCCGGCAAATGATAAACCTAAAAAATACGATAGAAAAACCTATAGCGATTTTGTTCTTGCTTTTGGTTTAAACAATGCAATTATTGAAGGTGAGAAGTTGGACGATTCGCCGTATAAATTTGGGGGATCTCGTTTTTTCGAATTAGGTTGGGCTTGGAAAACCAGGGTATTTAATGCATCTAATTTTGTTAGATTTAAATATGGTTTTTCCATTCAAATTAATGGCTTGAAACCAACTGATAATAATTATTTTGTTCAGAATGGGGATGCAACTAATTTGGAAGTTTTTCCAAATGATTTAAAAAAAGCTAAACTCAATATAACAAATTTAGTAATGCCAATTCATTTTGAATTTGGTCCTTCTAGAAAAACAGTAAAAGATAATTATTTTAGATACAATACTTACAATAAATTTAAATTAGGAATAGGTGGTTATGCAGGATTCAACATTGGAACACGACAAAAATTAAAATATACTGTTGATGGCGAAAAGGTAAAGGATAAATTAAAACGAGATTACAATACAAGTAATTTAGTGTACGGTTTGAGTTCTTATGTTGCTTTTAAAAATGTTGCATTATATGCAAAATACGATTTAAGTCCAATTTTCAAGAATCAAGATATAGAGCAAAATAACGTATCTTTAGGTATTAGATTTGATATGGATTAACATAATATTTAAAATTGCCTAATATTATTTTAGGCAATTTTTAGTTATTCTTTAAAGTATTAAACGCATAAGTAAAAATACCACCAACATAAAAAAGATTGTGGTTAATTCCGTTTGCTACAGACAAATCAAAAGTAAATTGTTCATTAAAATTGCAACCAAATCCAGTTACAATATTTACTGAAGAAAACTTATTATTTGCAAAATCTCCAAAAGTTTCTATAAAAAAGTGATATTTTGAACTAGTATCATAATTAAGGTTTATAATATAAAATGCGGATTTTGAATTATCAGTTTCAACTACGTAGCCTAGATTGTACGTAAGTAAAAACTTTTCAGATATAGTGTTGGCTAAGTTCAACGAAACGATGCTTCCAATTTTAGCGATTTTAAATTTAGAATCTGTTGGTAAAATTGCTCTTACCATTATAGATGTTTCTGGAATAAAGTGTTGTTCCTTCCATAGATTTAAGGAAACTCCAAATTGAATATCATCAAACTTGTTTAACGAATGAATTAAATGGTCTTTCTCCCAAAGTTCTTCTTTTATAATTGGGGTATTTAATTGCAGTTCTAAATTTGTTGTTACGCCAAATCGGAATAAAGCACTTGGAATACTCCAGGATTTTTTGGTTTCATTATTTTCTTTTTGAATTGTGTAAACAGATTCAAGTTCTATTTGCAAGATGTTTTTAGCTATGGATGAAGGGGCTTCAACAGTTTGAGCATAAATTGTTGGACAAATTAATAAAAGCAATATTCCAATAAGGTTTAAAAATAATTTTCTCATTTCAAGTTTAATATTCTTGCGCAAAACTATTTTTATTTAGTCTAAATAAAAATGACTTTAGTCATAAAACGAAAAAAAGCCGAACAAACTTGTTCGGCTTTAAATTTATTTGGAATACTGAATTATAATTCCAATGCTTTTTTAGGATTGTTATCCATTAAAATTTCAATCGGATTTTCTAAAGCTTCTTTAACAGCAACTAAGAAACCAACAGATTCTCTTCCATCAATAATTCTATGGTCATAAGAAAGCGCCACATACATTATTGGTCTAATAACTACTTCACCATTAACTGCAACTGGACGTTCTACAATATTATGCATTCCTAAAATTCCACTTTGAGGTGGGTTAATAATTGGTGTAGATAACATAGAACCAAAAACACCACCATTTGTAATAGTAAAAGTACCACCTGTCATTTCATCAACAGTAATTTGTCCATCTCTAGCTCTTATTGCTAAACGTTTTACTTCACTTTCAACACCTCTAAAACTTAAGTTTTCAGCATTTCTAATAACAGGAACCATCAATCCTTTTGGCCCTGAAACAGCTATTGAAATATCTTGAAAATCGTGTGAAATTTTATAATCTCCGTCTAACATAGAATTTACGTCTGGGTACATTTTTAAAGCACGTACAATGGCTAAAGTAAAAAAACTCATAAAGCCTAAGCCAACTCCATGTTTTGCTTTAAAACCTTCTTTAAACTCTTTACGCAAATCAAAAATAGGTTTCATATCTACTTCATTAAAAGTAGTAAGCATTGCGGTTTCATTTTTAACAGAAACCAAACGTTCAGCCACTTTTCTGCGCAACATAGAAAGTTTACTTCTTTCTGAACCTCGAGATCCACTAGTTGGAGTTCCCATACTTGGAACTGCTTTTACGGCGTCATCTTTTGTAATTCGACCATCTTTTCCTGTTCCTTTTATTTCTGAAGCGGAAATCGCTTTTTCAGCTAATACTTTTTTAGCTGCAGGAGAAGCAACACCGCTTGCATAGGTTGTTTTAGTTGCTGTAGGTTGAGTTTCAACTTTAGGAGTTGCAGTTTCAATTGTTGCTTTTGTATCGGTTGCCGCACCTTCTGGTTTTGGAGCATCCATATCAATTAAGCAAACTATTGCTCCAACTGCAATGGCATCACCTTCTTCAGCTTTTAAAGTAATAATTCCACTTTCTTCAGCAGGTAATTCTAAGGTTGCTTTGTCTGAATCTACTTCAGCAATTGGTTGATCTTTTTCAACATAATCACCATCTTCAACAAGCCAAGCTGCAATTTCTACTTCTGTGATTGATTCTCCCGGAGAGGGAACTTTCATTTCTAAAATCATGTTGTTATTTTTTTAGTCTATTATTGACGATTTTTTTATTCGTTAGTTTGAAATACGTTATCTAATATTCGTTGATGTCTTCTTTTAAAACGTGCCGATGAACCTGCGGCTGGAACTGCATAAAATGGTTGTGAAGCCACTTCTAAATGCACTAACCTAAAACGTTGCAACATATAACTCCAAGCACCCATATTTTCAGGTTCTTCTTGGGCCCAAACATAGTTTTTTACGTTCGGATATTTATCAATAATCTGTTGTAATTTTTCTAAATGCAGCGGAAACAGTTGTTCAATTCTTACAAAAGCAATGTCGTTTCTTTCTAAAGTTGTTCTTTCTGCTAATAAATCATAATAAAATTTACCAGTACAAAATACTAATTTAGTTACGTTTTCTGGAGCTATGTTATCATCTATAACTTCTTGAAAACTTCCATTTGCAAATTCATCTAAACATGAAGTAACTAAAGGATGACGTAACAAGCTTTTTGGTGTAAATACAATAAGTGGTTTTCTGTATTTACGTTTCATTTGGCGACGTAACAGGTGATAAAAGTTTGCTGGAGTTGTACAATCTGCAACAATCATATTATCTATGGCACATAATTGTAAAAAACGTTCCATACGTGCAGATGAATGCTCAGAACCTTGACCTTCATAACCGTGTGGTAATAAAATAACAATACCATTTTGAAGTTTCCATTTGTCCTCCGCAGCCGATAAATATTGGTCGAAAATAATTTGTGCACCGTTGCTAAAATCTCCAAATTGAGCTTCCCAAATGGTTAATGTATTTGGGTTTGCCATGGCGTATCCATAATCGAATCCTAAAACACCGTATTCGGATAACAAAGAATTATAAATATACATTTGTCCTTGCTTTTCGCTAATGGTGTTCAACAAATTTATTCTTTCTTCAGAAATTTCATCACGTAAAATTGCGTGGCGATGACTAAATGTGCCTCGTTCTACATCTTGTCCAGAAATACGAACATCAAAACCTTCTTGAAGCAGACTTCCATAAGCTAAAGTTTCGCCCATTCCCCAATCAATTTTATCAGTTTCAAAAATCATTTTATTTCGGTCTCTTAATATACGCTCGGCTTTTCTTAAAAATTTTACACCTTCTGGAACTGTAGAAACAATTTTTGAAATTTCTTGTAATTTAGTTTTCTCATAACCTGTATTTTCAGAAAACAACATTGCATCTAACCTATGTCTGTTAAAATCTTTCCAGGTATCTTGCATAAATTCTCTAACCTTAGAAGTTTCGGCTTCTTTAGAAAGCTGATACTCTTTTTCTAATAAATTTTTAAATTTGGCAATACTATTATTTAAAAAAGCAGCATCAATGGTGCCTTCAGCAATTAATTTTTGAGCATAAATATCTCTCGGATTTTTATGTTTAGCAATAGCTTTGTACAATTTTGGTTGTGTAAAGCGAGGTTCATCACCTTCGTTATGTCCATATTTTCTATAACCTAATAAATCTATAAAAATATCACGCTTAAATTTCATTCTAAAATCTAAAGCCATTTCAGTTGCATGTACAACTGCTTCAACATCATCTGCATTTACGTGTAATACGGGAGATAATGTAACTTTGGCAACATCGGTACAATAGGTACTAGATCTGGCATCCAAATAATTGGTAGTAAAACCAATTTGATTATTTACAACAATATGAATAGTTCCACCAGTTGAGTACCCGGGTAATTGACTCATTTGTGTAACTTCATAAACTAAACCTTGTCCGGCTATTGCTGCATCACCGTGAACAATAATTGGTAGTATTTTTGAATTATTTCCGCCATAGGTTTTGTCTATCCTTGCTCGTGCGATACCTTCAACAATTGGTCCAACAGTTTCTAAATGTGAAGGATTTGGAACTAAGTTCATTTTTAGTTCCTTATTATTTTTTAAAGTTTTACTTATGGTTAAGCCTAAATGATATTTAACATCACCATCTATGGTTTCGTCTTCAAAATCTTTACCCTCAAACTCGCTAAAAACATCGCGAATTGGTTTTCTAAAAATATTTGTTAATGTGTTTAGACGACCTCTATGTGCCATTCCCAAAACAAATTCATCTACATCATAAATTTCGGCAGCATTTCTGATAACTGAACTTATTGCAGGGATTAAAGTTTCTCCACCTTCTAATGAAAAACGCTTTTGACCCACATATTTGGTTTGTAAAAAGTTTTCAAAAGTAACAGCCTGATTTAATTTCTGAAGAATATATTTTTTAGATTCAACAGAATAATTTGGGTGGTTAGAGTTTCTATTTAATTGTTTTTGAAGCCATTTTATTTCTTCTGGATTTCGAATATACATATATTCAACGCCAATAGAATCGCAATAAATAGTTTTAAGGTGTTTTATGATGTTTCGAAGGGTGTTTTTACCAGATCCAATCATACTACCTGCATCAAAAACAGTATCTAAATCGTTTTCGGAAAGACCAAAATTTTCGATATCTAGCGTAGGCGTATATTGCCTGCGGGCTCTTACAGGATTTGTTTTAGTAAATAAATGACCACGTGTTCTGTAACCATTAATTAAATCAATAACTTTGAATTCTTTAAATACATTATCCGGAATTTGAACTTTGGCATCTGTTAATGAGTAGTTTTCATTTGCAAAATCATATCCTTGAAAAAAACTTCTCCAACTTGCCTCTACACTATCAGGATTTATTAAATACTGGTCGTATAAATCGGCTATAAATTCTGTATGTACAGCATTTAAAAATGAAAATTTATCCATATTTTATGTTAGTAGTCTATGTTAAAGTTAACTGGACAAAAATACAACTTTTACTAAAACTATCATTTTAATTAAGTTATTTTATGAATTATTATAGAATTGATAAAAATTAAGGAATTACGCTATTAAAGTGATTTTTAAGATACTTTATTTATGATAAATAATAAAAAGCAGTTAAAAAATAGTATTTTTTTGAATCTCTAAAATTTTAATTTACAAGTGTTTATAAATTTAGAAATCAATAACTAAAAAAAAAACACATTTTTTTCAAAAAAAAATTGCAAAAAGAAGAAAAGCTTGTATATTTGCACTCGCAAAAGCAAATTGCATTCCTCCTTAGCTCAGTTGGTTAGAGCATCTGACTGTTAATCAGAGGGTCCTTGGTTCGAGTCCAAGAGGGGGAGCAAAATATAAAACCTGCATTTATGCAGGTTTTTTTGTGCAATAAAACCGCCCTAGAAATTTATGAAGTTTTGTTTTTTAGTATTTTTTATGTTTTTTTCTTATGTAATATTTTGTCAAGAAATTGGTAGTATTGAAAAAAGTGGACATTTTATAAAACTGTACAAATCCAATAACATTTTCTCTTTCAAATATTCAGATACGGAATCAATGAATTTCAAAAAAGAATTTGTATTTTCTTTTACTGATAAAAATAATTTTTATTCGATACTAATTAATGGTTTTAACAACACTAAAGGTCATCAAATTATACTTCAAACTAGCAATGATACTATTGTAAAACTAAATTACAAGAAAGTTAAAGGTGAGTTAATGCTTTATGTTTATCAGAACAACCTTAATAGTAAAACTTCAGGAAGGAGTACCTTTTTTACAAAAAAACAATTTATTGAACTTTTTGGAATACAACAAAAGGTTTAGTGCTACTGCTTTTTAGATTCTAAGATTTTAATTTTAACAAAAAGGAAAAGAGATTAATTTATTTTATGAAAATTTAGTAATTTTAATGTTCTAAATACCTATGTCCTATGGAACTAAACTTTCCCTTATTTGCTGGTATTATCGCAGCAATGTTACATGTTATTGCTGGTCCAGATCATTTAGCTGCTGTAACTCCTTTTGCAATTGAAAGTAAAAAGAAAGCTTGGAAAGTTGGCTTGTTTTGGGGCGTAGGACATTTATTAGGAATGTTATTTATAGGAGTTTTATTTTTATTTTTTAAAGAATTAATTCCTATTGAAAAAATATCTGAACATAGTGAGCAATTTGTCGGTATAGTATTGATTGGTTTGGGACTATGGATTTTTTTTAAAATATTTAAAGCCGAAAAACACCATAAACATACACATGTTCATACTAAGAATAATCCTTTAATTCATAAACATGAGCATATTCATAATGGAGAAAAAACGCACAACCATTCGCATCCAAATTTAAAACAAGGTAATATTGCCTCATTATCTGTTGGTTTTATACACGGTTTGGCTGGTATAGCTCATTTTTTACTTTTTTTACCTGTAATTGGATTTACTTCTATGGTAGATTCTTCAAAATATATAATTGGTTTTGCTATAGGAACGTTGCTTGCAATGATTTCTTTTGCAATTGTAATTGGAAGAATTTCAGATTTTTCAAAGAAAGACCACAATGAAACCTTTTTTAAAGGAATTCGTTTTGCCGGTGGTTTGTTTGCTTTAGTTGTTGGTATTTATTGGACAATTGCAAATTAACAAAAAAGTATATTTATTAAGTAATATTTTAGAAAGTGTAACACCAATTTGTGGTTCTTTAG
>NZ_JBFLKT010000275.1:0-7714 GCF_040883305.1 Lutibacter sp. | reverse complement strand
TTGGAGATAATTTAGTAACCATTGACAGTCCAATTGGGGATAAAAATAATTCACCAGTAGTGTGTAATAGGTATAAAATAACTAAAGTTAATAATGGTACTTGATAAGCTTCATTTACAAATTGTAAACCAATGTTTGTAATTAAAAAACCTAAAGCTAATTGTAAAATACCAAAAGCGAATTTCATTGGAATACTAGGGTTTTTACCAATATTTGCAAGTTTCACCCACATTACAGAGAATATAGACCCAAATACAATAATAAAGAAAGGGTTAAAGAATTGTGTCATTGAAGCTGGCATTTCCCATCCAAAAATACTTCTGTCAACATTTCTATCAGCAAATAGAGTTAATGATGTTCCTGCTTGTTCAAAACAAGCCCAAAACGCAATATTTATTACCATAAAAATAAGGAGCGCAATCATTCTGTCTTTCCATACTTTTACTGTTTCTTTAGCATCGGCATCTACACCCGCTTTAATTAATACAAAAGAGATTAATATAAATAACGCAAGTAAGATATAATCTAACCAGCTATTTTGCATAATTAAAAAATAAGCAATTGGAATAAGAACTAGCGATAAAATACCAACTAAATGAGCTTTTTTTAATCCACCAAAAACTTTTTGATTCCCTTCTTCGGTAAAACCAAGTCCTTCAGCGGCAGCATAGTTTTTTCTTCCAGTCCAAAATATAATTAAACCTAGTAGCATACCAAATCCAGCCAATCCAAATCCATATTTAAATCCATACGTTTCACCCACATATGCAATAAGAGTGGTTGCTATAAGTGCACCAATATTAATTCCTATATAAAATATTGTAAAACCAGAATCTCTTCTAGGATCATCATCTTTATATAATTTACCTACAATTGTAGAGATGTTTGCTTTAAAATAACCATTTCCAACTATTAATGCTCCCATACCAATCATTAAAAACTGTTCAGATCCTCCTAATATCAGAAACTCCCCAATAGCCATTAGGATTGCTCCTAACATAACTGCATTTCTATATCCAAGAAATTTATCCGCCAATTTACCACCAATTATAGGTGCAGCATAAACCAGACCTGTATATGCCCCATAAATTACTGCGGCATCGGCATCACCTTTCATAAGAGATTTTACTAAATAAAGTGTTAGTAGCACGCGCATACCATAGTAACATACTCTTTCCCACATTTCTGAAAAGAATAGCGTCATTAATCCACTTGGATGTCCTTGCATTGAAGTTTTGTTAGTCATAATTATAGATTAGATTTATGTTTAAAAAAGATATTTATTGTTTTAAAAGTTTATTCATTATTTCCACTTCCTAAATTTTCTCGGATAAAAGTAGTCATTTTATTGTACAAATGAAGCCTTGTATTTTTTCCTCTGTAAATTGAGTGTGTTCTGTCTGGATAAATAGCATGGTCAAAAGGCTTATTTGCTGCAATTAAAGCGTTTGTTAAACGCATGGTATTTTGTACGTGCACATTATCGTCTCCACTTCCGTGTACCAATAAAAATTTCCCTTTCAGTAAGTCTGCATAATTTATAGGTGAATTTTCATCGTAACCGGTAGGGTTTTCTTGAGGGGTGCGCATAAAACGTTCGGTATAAACAGTATCGTAAAAACGCCAGCTTGTTACGGGAGCAACTGCAATTGCCATTTTAAAAACATCGTTTCCCTTTAACAAACAGTTCGTGCTCATATGTCCACCAAAACTCCATCCCCAAATTCCAATTTCGTTTGCATCAATATACGGTCTTTTAGCCAATTCTTTTGCGGCATCAATCTGATCAATGGTTTCGTATTTCACCAAATTTAGATACGTAGATTTCTTAAAATCAGCACCTTTAAAACCAGTTCCTCTTCCGTCAACACAAACAATAATAAAGCCTTGTTGAGTTAAATGCTGAAACCAATAATCGTTAGCGCCATTCCAAGTATTACTAACAGATTGGGAGCCTGGACCAGAATACTGCGTCATAAATAATGGGTATTTTTTGTTGGCATCAAAATTTGAAGGTTTTAACATCCAAGCGTTAAATTCGCCATTTTCAGTTTTCATTGTGAAGAATTCTTTTTGTGAAAGCTTGTAATCAGCTAATTTTTCTAAAAGCTTAGTATTGTTTAAAACCTCTTTTAATTGTTTTCCTTTTGAATCGTGAAGTGTATAAACCGAAGGCGTATTAACATCAGAAAAAGTATTAATAAAGTAATTTAAATTTTTGCTAAATGATGCACTATTTGTTCCGGAAGCATTTGTTAAACGTTGTTTGTTTTTTCCATTTAATTTTATGGAATAAATAGTTCTGTTTATAGAACCATCTTCAACAGATTGGTAATAAACGGTTTTAGATTTTTCATTAATTCCGTAAAAATTGGTTACTTCCCAGTTTCCGTTGGTAATTTGATTTTTAAGTTTTCCTTCTTCAGAATAATGATAAATATGATTATAACCATCTTTTTCACTCGTCCAAATAAAACTATTATCTTTTAAAAATGTTAAATTATCGTGAACATCTACATACGCTTTATCAGTTTCATTTAAAACAACTTTTGCAGTATTATTTGTTGCATTTACAAAATATAAATTCAAGTTATTTTGATGACGATTTAAAGCAATAACACTTAGTGTATTTGCATTGTTAGTCCATTTTATTCTTGGAATATATTCGTAATCACCTAAATTTATTTTTGAAGTAATTTCAGCTTCTAAATTATATAGATGTAATGTTACAACTGCATTTTTTTCTCCTGCTTTTGGATATTTGAAAACTTGCTGAGTAGGATACAATTCCTTTCCGGTAAGCTGCATAGAAAATTCAGGCACTTCTGTCTCGTCAAAACGTAAAAAAGCAATGTTTTTGCTATCTGAACTCCAATCAAAAGCACGTACAAAAGAAAACTCTTCTTCGTACACCCAATCGCAAATACCATTAATAATAAAGTTCTTTTTACCATCAGAAGTTACTTGAACAACTGCATTAGTTTCTAAATTTTTAATAAAAATATTATTGTTTTTTGCGTAGGCTACTTTTTTGCTATCTGGTGAAAAAGTTGGTTCTTGTATTTTGTCTTCATCAATTAATTGCAATTTTTTTGAAGCGATATCATATACATAAAAAACACCTAAGCTAGAGCGTCTATAAATTGGTTCGGTATCAACACCTAACAATAATTTTGTTTCATCGTTATTAAAATCATAGTTTTCAAAATAAGATAAATCGTTTAAATCCTTGCTATCAACTATGGTTTTAACCTTTTCTAATGTGGCATAGCTGTATTTATCAACCGAAGAACTTCTAGTAACTCTATCAAAATTTAACAACGAATAAAAATCGCCATTCATAGAGTTTAACGAATTCATTCTTTCGGTTCTAAAAGTACCATTCCAAATTTCTTCTAAAGTAATATCTTGTTTTTGGGCTGTCGCTAATGAGGTTATTGCAATAAAGAGAATAAGTAGTTTTTTCATGTATCTATATTATTGTTTTTTAACGGTCATACTTCGCCTCCGCTCAGCACAGGCCTGCAGTTCCCTATTAGTAATTTCATTTTTTGATGATAAACTTTTTAGCATGCTCGTTTTATAAAATTATCATTTCTTAAAATAAGTGTCAAGTTTAAGAAAAATTTCGCAAAATGAAGCTGAAATAAGTCATAAAAATTTGCATTTGGTAAAATTGTTAATTTTAATCTTTAAAAAATTATCTTTGTGCAAATAATTAAAATCATATTAAATGTCTAAAACCGTTAATGGGTTTTCAAAACTCACTAAGCTCGAAAAAATAGATTGGTTAGTTTTAAACTTTTTTAAGAATGATGTTAAAGTGAAGCAAATTTTAATGCAGTATTGGAATTCCAATCCCGTACTTCAAGATTTGCACGATGATTTTATTGAAAACACCATTTCTAATTTTTATTTGCCTTTTGGAATTGCACCAAATTTTGTAATAAATGATAAAGATTATACCATTCCAATGGTAATTGAAGAAAGTTCTGTTGTTGCTGCGGCTTCTTTAGTTGCAAAGTTTTGGAGTACACGTGGCGGATTTAAGGCTGAAGTAATTTCAACTAAAAAAGTTGGACAAGTTCATTTTATGTTTGAAGGGACTAACATAGAACTTGAAAAATACTTTTCACAAAAGAAAGCCGCCTTATTAAACGCAACAGCAGCAATTACCCAAAATATGCAAAAGCGTGGTGGTGGAATTTTAGACATAGAATTGCGGGATAAAACCAGTGAACTTGCAAATTACTATCAACTATATGTTACTTTTGAAACAATGGATAGTATGGGCGCTAATTTTATAAATTCTTGTTTAGAAGCAATTGCGAATGAGTTTGAAAATTCAGCTATTCAAATTGTAATGAGTATTTTATCTAACTATGTTCCGGAATGCTTAGTGCACGCTGAAGTAAGCTGTAAAGTTGAAGAGTTATATGCAGAAAATTCTGAATTATTTGCTCAAAAATTTGTGCAAGCTGTTCAAATTGCAAACGCAGAGCCACACAGAGCTGTAACACACAACAAAGGAATTATGAATGGAATTGATGCTGTTGTTATTGCTACTGGAAACGATTTTAGAGCTATTGAAGCAGGAGCACACGCATATGCAGCAAAAAGCGGACGTTATAAAAGTTTGACAAATGCAAGTATAGAAAACGGAATTTTTAAATTTTGGATTGAAATTCCTTTAGCGTTAGGAACAGTTGGCGGTTTAACAAAATTGCATCCGTTGTCTAAACTGTCGTTAAAATTGTTAGATAATCCTTCCGCAAAAGAATTGATGAAAATTGTTGCAGTTGCTGGTTTGGCTCAGAATTTTGCTGCCATACGTGCATTAACAACAACTGGAATTCAAAAAGGACATATGAAAATGCACTTAACCAATATTATTAAACAATTGGGTGCAAGTGATGAAGAAAAACAATATTTAATCGATTATTTTGAACATAAAACCATTACGCACAATGCCGTGGTTGAGGCATATAATAAATTGGTTGGAGATAACTAATGAAGGAATTTTACAGCAACGGAAAATTATTATTAACAGGTGAGTATTTTGTGCTTGATGGCGCAACATCTTTAGCTGTGCCAACAACTTGTGGACAAGATTTAATTGTTGAACCAATTAAAGAACCGCAATTAATTTGGCAAAGTTATACCAATACCGGAGCTTGTTGGTTAGAAGTAATTTTCGACCTACCCAGATTACGATTAGTTTCAGCGGATTTTGAAGCAACTAAAGATGGAGGAAATGATACATTAGCTGAAAATTTAAGAACAATCTTAATAGAAACACAAAAACTAAATCCTGCTTTTTTGAATTCAGAAAATGGGTTTTTAGTAAAAACAAATCTTACGTTTCCAAAATATTGGGGATTGGGAACTTCTTCAACCTTAATTAATAATTTAGCAAATTGGGCAAAAGTAAATCCTTACCGATTATTAGAAAACACTTTTGGAGGCAGTGGTTATGATATTGCTTGCGCACAAAATAATACACCAATTTTATACACAAGAAATGGAATAAACCCATTAGTTGAAAAAGTAGCTTTTAGTCCAATCTTTAAAAATCAATTGTATTTTGTGTATTTAAATAAAAAGCAAAATAGTAGGGAAGGAATTAAAAGATATAAAACTTTAAAAGGGACGTTAACTTCTGAAATTCAGCAGATTTCAAAGTTGTCGGAATTATTTTTGGCAAGTGATAATTTGAAGGATTTTAAAGAATTAATGTTAGAACATGAACAATTAGTTTCAAAAACAATTCAGTTACAATCGGTTCAAAAAGAGTTGTTTTCAGATTATTTCGGACAAACAAAAAGTTTAGGTGCATGGGGAGGCGATTTTATTTTAGCAACTGGAAACGATGATACACCAAGTTATTTTAAACAAAAAGGGTTTGAAACTGTTATTTCGTATCAAGATTTAATATTTTAAACATTATAAGCCGTCATTCTGAACTTGATTAGCTTCGCTGAATCTTCGATTTCAGAATCACATCATAATAAAACAAAGTGGATGAGAACCTGAAATAAATTCAGGTTGACGATTTGAAAAGAATACTTATGAAAAAACTAATAATAATAGGAGGTGGAGCAGCAGGCTTTTTTGCGGCGATTAATGCAGCAGAACTCAATCCGACTTTAGAAGTACAAATTTTAGAAGGAAGTGCAAAAGTGCTGCAAAAAGTAAAAGTTAGTGGTGGCGGACGTTGCAATGTAACTCACGCTTGTTTTACGCCAAGTGAATTGGTGGAGTTTTACCCAAGAGGTAAAAAAGAATTGCGTGGACCTTTTCATCAATTTATGACTGGCGACACTATGGAATGGTTTTCAACTAGAGGAATTCCCTTAAAAATTGAAGACGATAACAGAATTTTTCCAGAAAGTAATTCTTCACAAACTATTATAGATTGCTTTTTAGAAAGTGCAAAAAACGCTGGTGTAATTTTAAAAACAAGTACAAGAGTTGATTCCATAGAAAAAGAAAACGAACAGTTTATTATTAAAACAAATTCAGAAGGATTTGTTGCAGATTATGTGTTGGTAGCAAGCGGAAGTAATGCAAAAGTGTGGAATATGATGCAAGATTTAGGGCATTCAATTGTACAGCCAGTTCCTTCTTTATTTACCTTTAATAGTAAGGATGTTAGATTGCAAGATATTCCAGGTATTTCAGTTCCTAAAGCATCGGTAAAAGTATTAAACTCTAAACTTACCGAACAGGGACCGCTGTTAATTACACATTGGGGTCTAAGTGGGCCAGGAATTTTAAAACTCTCTGCTTGGGGAGCATTGGAATTAAATAAAAAAGATTATCAGTTTGAAATTGAAGTTAATTGGTTGTCTAAAAAACAAGAATTTGTATTAGATTTTTTAAAATCAGAAAAGAAAAAACAGTCTAAAAAGCAAGTTGTCTTACGTTCTGTTTTTGAAGAAATTCCAAAGCGTTTATGGGAAAAATTTGTGATTTCTGCAGAAATTTCAATCGATTCTCAATGGGCACAATTAAATAATAAGCAATTAGAGAATTTAGCAAATCAGTTAACAAAGTCTGTTTTTAAAGTAAACGGAAAAAGCACGTTTAAAGATGAATTTGTAACGGCTGGAGGCATAGATTTAACAGAAATAAATTTTAAACATTTTGAAAGTAAACTGCATAAAAATCTATTTTTTGCAGGTGAAGTTTTAAATATTGATGCCGTAACAGGCGGATTTAATTTTCAAAATGCATGGACAAGTGCTTGGATAGTGGCAAATTCAATTGAAACTAATTAAGTTTTATTTAAAAGAACACACTTTTATACTCCCAAAATATAGAGAAAAATAAACCAGTATAAATTACTGCAGCGATAAATTTTAAAAAAGTAGAAGTTAAAAATCCAATAAAAGATCCAAATGCAGCTTTTAAAGCTCTTTTAGAATCTTTATTGTCATTTAGTAACTCACCAATAAAAGCACCCAAAAAAGGACCAATAATAAGTCCGAAAGGAGGGAAGAAAAAGATACCTATCACCAAGCCTACCATAGTTCCAATTACACCATAGCGAGTACCACCAAAGCGTTTAGTTCCCATTGCAGGTATAATGTAATCGATTAGCCAAATAATAAATGCAATTGCAAAAGTAATTCCTAAAAAGGTCCAATTCATTGGAACTGCATCGCTTAAATGCAATAGCAATAATCCAAACCAACTGGTTATTGGCCCAGGT
>NZ_JBFLKT010000274.1:0-2634 GCF_040883305.1 Lutibacter sp. | reverse complement strand
AAAATGAATTTTGATGATATTAATCAAAACGCATATATTCAAGGGGTGAAAAATGGAATAGACTCAACAAATATGTTGTTAGATTCTAAAGACCTTAATACTGTAATTAATGCATATTTTCAAAAATTGCAACAAGAAAAAATGAAAGAACAACAAGAAGCTGCTGCAAAAAAAGCAGAAACAGATTTTGCTGAATCAAAAGCTGCAGGTGAAAAATTCTTAGAAGAAAACAAAACTAAAGAAGGTGTTGTAACAACAGAAAGTGGTTTACAATATATTGTAATGAAAGAAGGAAGCGGTGAAAAGCCTGTAGCAACTTCAAAAGTAAAAGTACATTATCATGGTACTTTAACTGACGGTACAATATTCGATAGTTCTGTTGATAGAGGAACTCCGTCTGAGTTTTTTGCGAACCAAGTAATAAAAGGATGGACAGAAGGTTTACAGTTAATGTCTGTTGGTTCAAAATATAAATTCTTTGTTCCTCAAGATTTAGGATATGGTGCTACACCAAGAGCAGGTGGAAAAATCAAACCATTTGATGTATTGGTTTTTGAAGTTGAATTGTTAGAGATTGTTCAATAATAAAAGTTAACATGAGATTATTACAGCTAGTTGTAATTTTACTAGTGTTATCCGTATCAGCGTGCAAACCAACTAAATATGCAGATTTAGAAGATGGTATGTATGCTGACATGGTAACTAATAAAGGTACAATTTTATTAAAACTCGAATTTGAAAAAACACCAATAACGGTGGCAAATTTTGTTTCGTTGGTTAATGGGACAAATAAACAAGTTACAGATTCCTTAAAAGGAATTAATTTTTACAACGGGCTAACTTTTTATAGAGTACTCAATAATTTTATGGTTCAAACAGGCGATCCTTTAGCAACAGGTTCTGGAGGTCCTGGATATAAATTTATTGATGAATTTCCAAAAGATAATGAAGGGAATTTAATTTTAAAACACGATAAACCAGGTGTTTTGTCTATGGCTAATTGGGGACCACCAAATACAAATGGAAGTCAGTTTTTTATTACACACAAAGAAACGCCTTGGTTAGATGGAATTCATACTGTGTTTGGAAATGTGTTAAAAGGGCAAGCTGTTGTTGATTCTATTGTTCAGAATGATACCATTAAAATGCTTGAGATTATTAAAGTAGGAAGAGCTGCCAAAAAATTTAAGGCTGCTAAAGTATTTGATAATTTTTATGTTGATTACGAAAAGGAATTAAAAGCAACCCAAGAAAAAATTGAGAAGGCTACTTCAAATGCATTACAAAGATTCACCGAGAACAGATCAAAAGCAACTGAATTGGCTTCGGGTCTAAAAATTTTTATAACTGAAACTAAAAATGGTGAAACTCCTGCAACTGGTGCTAAAGTTAAGGTCGCCTATGCGGGATATTTTACAAATGGTAAATTATTTGATACAAGTTATAAGGAAGTTGCAAAAGCGTATGGGACGTATGACGCAAATAGAGATAAAAAAAATGGATATGCTCCTTTTACAAGTGAATATGGACCAGAAGCTCGTTTAATTTCGGGTTTTAAAGAAGGATTACAGCAATTAAAAATTGGTGATAAGGCAATGCTTTTTATACCCGCACATTTAGGATATGGTGCACAAGGGGCTGGTAAACTAATTCCACCAAATACGGATTTAGTTTTTGAAATAGAACTGGTTTCGCTAGAAAAATCAAATAATTAATAATACAATTTAGTAATCAATGATAGAATCAATTATTGATAAAGATATTGAATTACTAATTTTCCTAAATAATTTAGGAACAACTCAATGGGATGGTTTTTGGCTTATTATAACAAATAAGTTTAGTGCTATCCCATTATATATTTTACTACTTTATGTTACATTTAAATACTACGGTTTAAGAAGAACAGTAGTTTTAGTGCTGTTTATAGCTGTTTTAATAGCTGCTTCAGATCAAACCAGTAATTTGTTTAAATATGGTTTTAAAAGACTAAGACCTTGCCATGATGAGAATATTGCACATTTAATTAGATTAGTTAAAGAACGCTGTGGCGGGTTGTATTCCTATTTTTCTGCGCACGCCTCTAATGCTATGGCAATTACAGTATTTTTTAGTTTTCTTTTGAAAGAAAAAATAAAATACATTTCTTATTTTTTAATAATTTGGGCGTTATTAGTTGGGTATAGTAGAATTTATATTGGTGTACATTTTCCTTTAGATATAATTACAGGAGGAATAATTGGTGCAGTTTATGCCACTATATTTTACAAACTATTTAAAATGTTTAATCGAAAATTCTTTACTTAGAATAAATACTTTTATTTAAAGGATTTAAAAATATTAAGAAGAATATTACTCCAAAAGCTAGTTCGTACAATTCCCATTTTCTATCTGAACTCATAAAAGCTAACAATCCGGTGCAAATTAGAAAAGCAATGGTTTGATGCCATTTTACAATTGGCACAGCAAATAAGTTCGCCAATTTTTTAATGCCTTCAAATTTTCTATACAAAAAAGGTGTAATTATTAAATAAATAACTAAAACAGCAGTTAATAACTGACTGAAGATTATTTTATTTACCTTTTTACCATCTACTATTAAGTTGTGTAAATTTGTTTCAGATTGAGCATTGTTTT
>NZ_JBFLKT010000273.1:0-3526 GCF_040883305.1 Lutibacter sp. | reverse complement strand
AGATTAGAAAGCAATCTAATAGCCGATTCGGTAGCAGTTCCAATCGTATTTGCAATTTCTTCTCTTGTTAAAATAACATCGATAAAATCTTCATTATCAACGCCAAATACTTCTTCTAAATGCAAAAGGGTTTCTGCTAATCTATCTTTAACAGGTTTTTGAGCCATTTGAGATATTAAAGTATTTGCTTCATTTAATTGATGAGAAATATTTTTCATTAAATTAAGAGAAAACTGATTATTATCTTTAATGGTATCTAAAATATCTCCTTTAGGGATAAAACAAACGTGCATATCTTCAAGTGCAATGGCATTTAAACCAACTAATTCTTCACTTAATAAAGATCGATGCCCTAAAATATCACCTCCCTTAATAAATTTTATAATTTGTTCTTTTCCGTTGGTATTTAATTTTGTTAATTTCCCTTTGCCATCTTTAATGCAATATAGACCGTTAATTGTATTGCCTTCTGTCATTAAATTCTCTCCTTTTTTTATAATAAGAGATGTTTTATGATCAGAAAACGTTTCCAATTCTTCATTTGTTAATGTTTTTAAAGCATTAAACCTTTTTATAATACATTGTCTGCAGTTCGACATATAATCAACATAGTTTTAATTAAAACGTGACAAATTTACGAAATTTAACGATACTAATTAGCTTTAAAATATGATATATGTCATTGTTATACTGCAAGAAATCGATAGTTTTGCAGTGTTAATTTAACAGCATGAGTGTAAATAATTGTTATCATTGTGGTGCAGATTGCGGTAAAAAACCAATAGAATTTAATAATAAGTATTTTTGTTGTAATGGTTGTAAAACTGTATATGAAATCTTAAACACCAATGAATTAACATGTTATTACGATTTAGAATCTTCTCCAGGAACAATTCCTTCCGACATTAAAGGGAAATATAATTATTTAGAAAACGAAGAAATAATTGAAAAGCTCTTAGAATTTAATGATTCTGAAACTTCTGTAGTAGAATTTTACATTCCAAACATTCATTGTAGTTCTTGTATTTGGGTGTTAGAAAATTTAAGTAAACTTAATAAAGGTGTAACTATTTCAATGGTAAATTTTCCAAAGAAATTATTACGCATAACCTTTAAGAATAAACGTACCAATCTAAAAGAATTGGTAGAATTAATTACTTCTATTGGATACGAACCTTATATTAGTTTAGAAGATGCAGACTCAAAGACTAATAAAGTTGATAAAACATTAATATACCAAGTTTCTATAGCAGCTTTTGCTTTTGGAAATATAATGTTATTATCGTTTCCAGAGTATTTTGAAGTAGATGAATTTTGGCTAGAAAAATACAAACATTTGTTTAGGCTGTTAATGTTTACAATGGCTTTACCAGTGGTGTTTTATTCGGCTAAAGATTATTTTATTTCTGCTTATAAAGGATTAAAGCATAGAATGTTGAATATTGATGTTCCAATTGCTTTGGGAATTTCAGTTTTATTTATTAGAAGCTCTATTGAAATATTTTTAGATATTGGATCTGGATTTTTTGATAGTTTAGCAGGGTTGGTTTTCTTTCTGTTGTTGGGGAAATTTTTTCAACAGAAAACCTATAATTTTTTATCTTTTGAAAGAGATTATAAATCGTATTTTCCAATTGCAGTTTCGTTAGTTTTAAATGATAAAGAAACCAATATTCAAGTAAAAGACATAAAAAAGGGAGATAGGCTTTTAATTAGAAACGAAGAATTAATTCCTGTAGATGGTATTTTAATTAATGGAAATGCCGCGATAGATTATAGTTTTGTTACTGGAGAATCTGTTCCTGTTATAAAGAAATCGGGTGAAAAATTATTTGCCGGAGGAAAACAAACAGCTGGAGCTATAGAAATGGAGGTTATAAGCTCTATTGAGCAAAGTTATTTAACACAACTTTGGAGTAATGATGTTTTTAATAAATCCAACGAAAAAACTATAAAAAATATTACAGATTCTATAAGTCGATTCTTTACAATTGCAATTCTTTTAATAGCCTTTTTTGGAGGAGTCTTTTGGTATTTTTACAATGTTGATATGTTATTTAACGTTGTAACAGCAGTATTAATAATTGCTTGTCCCTGTGCATTAGCATTGTCTGCTCCATTCGCTTTTGGAAATATTTTAAGAATTTTTGGATATAAAAAGTTTTATCTGAAAAATTCAGAAACCATAGAAAATATTTCAAAAATTGATACTATTATTTTTGATAAAACAGGTACAATAACTTCAAGTGATAAAACACAACTTACTTATTTTGGAACTGAATTAACAGATACAGAAAAAAGCGGTTTAAAAAGTGTTTTGAGAGCTTCAAACCATCCATTAAGTAGATCTTTATATGAATATTTAGATGTAGATTCTTTAAATGAAAAACCTTCAATATTTATTGAAATTTTAGGAAAAGGTATTGAAGCAACAATTAACAACGACATTTTTAAAATTGGAGCTTCTAGTTTTGTTGAAGCAAAAATAGTAGCAGTAAACGAGACGTCTATTTATATTAAAATCAATAACGATTTCAAAGGATATTTTTTATTTAAAAACAGTTACAGAGAAGGAACTAAAGAGGTTTTTGAAAAATTAGGAGAACACTATAATTTGGTAATTCTTTCTGGTGATAACGATGGTGAAAAAGAATATTTAGAAGAATTGTTACCGAAAAATACACGCTTTCAATTTAATCAGAAACCAGAGGATAAGTTAGAATTTATAAAGAAACTTCAGGAGAAAAACAATAAGGTTATGATGATTGGTGATGGTTTAAATGATGCAGGAGCTTTAGCGCAAAGTAATGTTGGAATTGCAATTTCTGAAGATGTAAATGTGTTTTCTCCGGCCTGCGATGCAATTTTAGATGCTAAACTTTTCAACAAATTACCTGAGTTTTTAACACTTTCCAGAAAAACTATTTCAATAATTAAGGCCAGTTTTGTGCTATCGTTTTGTTACAATGTTGTAGGTTTGTATTTTGCATTAACAGGTATGTTAACCCCCGTGGTTGCTGCAATTTTAATGCCATTAAGTTCAATTACAATTGTTGTTTTTGTAACTATCCTTACAAATTGGGTTTCAAAAAAACTATAATTTAGGGCAATTGGTTAAAAACCGAAATAAATTGTATGATATTTATCATACAATTTTACAAATTAAATAATATTTTTGTGTTTAAATCAAAATCAAAACTAATTAACTAAAAAATGGAAGTTGTCTACATAACAATAGGCGTTAGTATTATTGTTGCAGTATTTTTTTTCATTGTATTTATCAAATCCGTAAAATCTGGACAGTATGAAGATACCTATACACCGTCCGTTAGAATGCTATTTGATGACGAGCTAGTTAAAGAACCAAAGGAACACATAGAAAATCAACAAGAATAAATTTATAATCATTAACAATTAATCAAACAAGTATGGAAAAAGAACAGTTTTATTATGATAATAAAATAGTTAAAATGTTTCTTTGGGCTACAATTCTATGGGGAGTTGTAGGAATGTTAGTAGGGCTTTT
>NZ_JBFLKT010000272.1:0-9320 GCF_040883305.1 Lutibacter sp. | reverse complement strand
CTAATAACATGTGAAGGTATTTTTTTTAAGCAGATTGTAGTTGAAAAATGTTCTGAAGGTTTTAATTTATGTTCTAAAATAACTATTAAAAAGCTTTTCCAACTTCATTTAAATTAGGTATTTCATTAATAATAACGTTTTCTAAACAAACTTAAATAATGAACAATTAGCTCTTTTTATAGAATTATTAAAAACGTACAACTTTTATAATTGTAAATTATTGAAAACGATAAAAAAAATCACTAGCTTTTATTCTATTGCATTTAAAATATTTTTAAGTAATTTATTAGAATCTTTATTACTTAATTCAAATTCAACAACATCTTTATTTTCGTTTGGGAGTATTTTTCTATTTTTTAATTGTGTTTTCAAGGTACTATAAGTAACTCCCAATCTAACAACAACTAACTCTTTTGAAGGAATGATAAATATTCTTTGGCCTTGAAAACCATCAGCAAAAAATAAATCTTTGGGTGCATCTGGTAAATGTCCTCCAGCGTTTAACCAAAATTGTGCTCCATAAACACCTTCAGATCCGTTTGTTGGAGTTGAAGTATAATTTACCCAATCTTCACTTATTAATTGTTCTCCATTCCAATCTCCTTTGTTTAAATATAATAAGCCAAATTTAGCCCAATCTCTTGCAGTTGCCCAACCGTAAGCAGAGGCAATGTAATTTCCAGCTAAATCAGTTTCAACCAACATAGAATGCATTCCAATTTTATCAATTAAATCTGAATACCAAAAATTAAGATATTCTTGGTGCGTTTTAAATTTTTGTCTGATAATCCCTGTTAATAAATTGGTAGTCCCCGAAGAATAATTCCAAGTTTCATTTGGCTTGCCAACTAACTTTTTATTTATTTGAGAAACTGTCATATCCGATTCTAAATACAACATTTTAGTAACATCAGAAATTTTAGTGTAATCTTCTTCCCATTCCAACCCGCTATTCATTTGCAACAAGTTATCGATCGTAATTTTTGAGCGCTCATCATTTTTCCAAGCTTCAATTGGTGCTAATTCATCTTTACTAATCATTCCTTGTTGATTCATTACACCGCAAACTGCACTCATTAAACTTTTAGTCATAGACCAACCCAGTAAACGTGCGTCTTTAGTAAACCCTTCAGAATAGTTTTCAGCAATAATTTGATTTTTATAAATAACTAATAAAGCACGGGTTGTATTTACTTCTGAATTTTCATCAAAATAGTTTTCAACAACAGTCTCTAATTTATCATAATTAACATTTGAAAAAACAGTGTCTTTTTGTGGTAAATTACCATAAGGAAAAGGCAACTCTTTTGGGGTTAAATCTCTTTGTGGAATTAAATAAGTAGTATTTTCATTAAAATCGTCATTTACAACTACTGCACCTACACCTTCTCTATAAATTGCAGTACGCGGTTTCAATCCAAAAACCTTCGAAATAACAGTTTTATTAATTGTATCGACTGTATTTTTTGCCCAATTTACTGGTGAAAAATTATTATCTGTATGTTCCACCAAATTCTGGCTTCTTTTAGCAACAAAAACACTTGAAGCTACACTTTTAGCAGCATAACCAGAAATAAGTATAAATTTTTGATAATTAGAATACGCAACATAAACAATTATAAAAGCCAAAAAAATTACTGCAATTTTTACTATTTTTTTCATTTTATTAATTTATTAGAGCCTAAAAATAACATTTATTTTGTCAGTTCAAAAAAAGAATTTAAATTTGTTAACCATTTGGTTAAACTAATTAGTTAATTCAATGACAAAAACAAAAGACATAACAACTGAAACTACTATTCTAAATGCCGCAAAAAGCATTTTTCAGCGCAAAGGAATGGACGGAGCTCGAATGCAAGAAATTGCAGATGAAGCGGGAATTAACAAAGCCTTGCTTCATTATTATTACAGAAGTAAACAATTGCTTTTTGAGGCTGTTTTTAAAAATGCTTTCAAGTTATTAGCTCCACAATTAAATAAGGTATTAAATAGTGATGATACTTTAAATGATAAGATTAAAAATTTTACAAAAAACTATATTTCGTTCACAATTAAGCATCCATATTTACCAAATTTTATAATCAATGAATTAAACAGAAACCCGGAATTTGTTCAAAAATTAACTTCAGAAAAACACTTTCCTACAATTACAAAATTTAAACAACAAGTAATAGAAAATATAGAAAATGGTACTATAAAACCCATTAAAGCAGAACAGCTTTTTATAAATATTTTAGCACTTAATATTTTTCCATTTATTGCTTCTCCATTATTAAAAGGTTTTTTATCAATAAACGATGAAAATTACAAACAACTATTGGAAGAAAGAACTACAGAAGTTTCAAATTTTATTATTCATGCAATTAAAAGTTAAAAAGTTGATGGGTTTAATTGTTGAAAGGTAGAAAATACCGTGGCTGAGCGGAGTCGAAGCCAATATGGAGAAACACTGTTTATTTGATGAAATGTTGAATCGTTAAATTGAGGATGATGTGAGTAATATGGTGTAATTCCTCCTTTATCGGAATGACAAAATAAAAAGGCAAAAACTGCTGAAGCAGGCACATTCAAAAATATAAAAAAAATGAAAAAAACATTCTTTTTACTGATCCTATTTCTTTCTATAACAGTTTCTTCACAAGAAAAATTGAGTTTAGAAACTTGTTATATTTTATTGAATAAAAATTACCCGTTGGCAAAACAGACCGATTTATTAATAAAACAAAACGAACTTGACTTAGCAGCAATTTCGACAAAAAAATTACCAAAATTGGAATTAGGCGTACAAACCACCTATCAATCAGATGTTACGCAAATGCCTATTGAAATACCAAATACAACTGTTGAAGCACCAAACAAAGATCAATACAAAGCAACGCTATCAATAAATCAGTTAATTTATAATGGTGGTTTAATTAATGCAACCGCAAAAGTTAGTAAAGCCGCGTTAAAAACACAACAAAAACAAGTTGAAATAACTTTATACCAACTTAAAACTCAGGTAAACCAATACTTTTTTTCAGCACTACTTTTTAATGAAAAAATAAATTTATTAGAAGCAAAAAAAACACTTTTAGAAACTAAATTAAATGAAGTTAAGGCAGGAATTAAATTTGGAGTTTTACTACCAACTTCTGATAGTGTAATTGAAGCTGAAATCTTAAAAATAGACCAACAGTTAGGGGAAATCTCTTTAAATAAAAACAGTTTAATTCAATCGTTAGCACAGCTTATTGGCACACCAATTTCAACAAATACTGAATTTGAAAATCCAACTAGTACAACTAATTTTAATACAGAACTAAAAAGACCGGAATTAGAGCTATTTCAACTTGAAAAAGAGAAAATTGAAACTTCAGAAAATCTACTTTCTAAACAAAAAGAACCAACTTTAATTGGCTTTTTAACAGGAGGTTATGGTAATCCTGGATTGAATATGCTCGATAATTCTTTTCAAACTTTTTACCAGTTAGGCATTAAATTAAACTGGACAGTTTTTGATTGGAATGCAAACAAAAAACAGCGTGAATCTTTACAATTAAATAAAAAAATTATTGAAAATGAAGCGGAAGTATTTCAACTAAATACAAACATTCAATTGCAACAAAAACAAACAGAAATTAATAAACTTTCTAGCCTTATTAATTCAGACAAAGAAATTATAGAATTACGAAAAAAAATATTAAAATCTGCCGAATCACAACTTAAAAATGGTGTTATTACTTCATCTGCATATATTACAGAAGTAACCAATTTATTTGAAGCAGAAAACAGCTTAAGCACACACAAAATTGAAATGCTTTTTGAAAAAGCAAATTACAACACTATAAAAGGAAACTGAGCCCTATAACACCTAAAGTGGAAATTAATGTTGGGATAAATTAAATATTATAAAAATGAAAATAACTAAAATAATAATCGGAATATTAATTGCTACAAGCAGCTTAATTTCTTGTAATACTAATGAAAAAGCAGATGGTTACGGAAATTTTGAAGCAACAGAAATTACAATTTCAGCAGAAAATAATGGCAAACTATTACAATTTGATGTAACAGAAGGCAAAATTCTACAAAAAGGAGATTTTGTTGGCTATATAGACACCATTCCATTGACTTTAAAAAAAGATCAGCTACAAATTTCTAAAGAAATTGTGTATTCAAAATCTAAAGGAGTTTTGTCGCAAATACATGTGTTAAAAGCTGAATTAAAAACAGTACATATTTCAAAAAATAGAATTGAAAACCTACTAAAAGAAAATGCAGGAACACGGCAACAATTAGATGCTATTAATGGCAAAATAGATGTTTTAAATCAGCAAATTAGAAGTATTGAAATTCAAAATGCGCCTGTAGTAAACGAATTAAAAAGTATAGATATTCAATTGGAACAGCTGCAAGATCAACTTCAAAAAAGTAACATTACAAACCCTGTAAACGGAACAGTTTTAGTAAAATATGTAGAACCAAATGAAGTGGTTTCATTTGGAAAACCATTGTATAAAATAGCTGATTTAACCACTATGCAATTACGTGTTTATGTAGGTGAAACACAATTAGCAAATATTAAAATTGGACAAGAAGTAACCATAAAAATTGATGCTGGTGAAACTATGAAAAACTATACTGGAACTATTTCCTGGATTGCCTCTGAAGCTGAATTTACACCTAAAATAATTCAAACAAAAGAAGAACGTGTAAACTTGGTTTATGCCGTAAAAATTGATGTAAAAAACAACGGCAGTTTAAAAATTGGAATGCCTGCGGAAATGTGGATCCTATCCCCAACCCTTTCTGAAGGAAAGGGAGTTTAGATAACTAATTTTAATTGTATGAACTTAACTGAATTTAAAAATATATTATTAAGAGTCCTTCACTTTGTGAAGGATTTAGAACGGGATTACACTATAAACTTTAAAACACAATCAAAATGAAAAAAACACAATTTTTATTACTAGCAACAATTTTATTTTTCTCAATTTCTTGTAAAAATACTACAGAAAAAAAACCTGAACAAGATCAGCCTCAAGATGCCATTGTAAAGGTAAAATTAAACAATGGTAAATTATGGGAAGCTAATTCTGAAACCACCGACGGAATTAATGCAATGTTACAATTAATGAACAATTTTTCTGAAGATGAATCCCCTAAATCTTATGCAACACTAAAACAAAGTTTAGTAAAAGAGTTTAAAACAATTATCCAAAAATGCACTATGACGGACGAAGCTCACGATCAATTGCATGTATTTATTATGCCGATGAGAGCATTATTTAATGGGTTAACGGATTCAGATATGAACATAAGAAAAGAAAATTTCAACAAAATAAACGCACATTTAAAAACTTATAAAAACTATTTTGAATAAGATAAAATGAGTATTTCCCTTAAAAATATTAGCAAATCTTACAACAAAGTTAAAGCTTTACAAAACATTTCTTTTAATGTTAAGGAAGGTGAATTATTCGGACTTATTGGCCCAGATGGCGCTGGAAAAACCACCTTATTTAGAATTTTAACAACGCTTTTAATTCCTAATGAAGGTGAAGCCTCTGTTGCCGATTTTGATATTATTTCAGATTTCAAAAGTATTCGGAATAATGTGGGTTATATGCCAGGACGTTTTTCTTTATATCAGGATTTAACTGTGGAAGAAAATTTGGAGTTCTTTGCTACTATTTTTGGAACTACAATTGAAAAAAACTACGATTTAATAAAAGATATTTACGCACAAATTGAACCATTTAAAAACCGAAGAGCTGGGAAATTATCTGGTGGAATGAAACAAAAGTTAGCCTTGAGTTGTGCCTTAATTCATAAACCAAAAGTGCTGTTTTTAGACGAACCCACCACTGGTGTTGATCCTGTTTCTAGAAAAGAATTTTGGGAAATGTTAAAGCGTTTGCAAACCAAAGGAATTACCATTTTAGTTTCTACTCCGTATATGGATGAAGCTGCTTTATGTGACAGAATAGCGTTAATACAAGATGGTAGAATTTTGGAAATAGACACGCCACAAAAAATCGTAAAACACTATCCTAAAACCATTTACAATGTAAAAGCTGATAATATGTATTTACTTATTGAAAGCTTAAACAGTTATAAATACAAATACAGCGTGTACCCTTTTGGTGAATTTGTGCATTATACCGATAATAGAACCAATTTTAATCCAGAAGATTTAAAACAGTATTTAGAAACTAAAAATTTAAAAAATATAAGCATTGAAATTACCCAAGCAACCATTGAAGATACTTTTATGGAATTGGCAAAGTAATAAGCACATCACTTCGAGCAATTTTCAATACAAAATTGTATCGAGAAGTTCTCGATACTTCGGCAAAAGCTTCAACTCGAACTGACGACGGATTTAATAACAAAAAAAATGCAAGAAGAAACTGTAATACAAGTAGAAAACCTCACCAAAATGTTTGGCGAATTTACAGCTGTAAATAACATATCTTTTGAAGTTAAAAAAGGGGAGATTTTTGGTTTTTTAGGAGCAAACGGAGCAGGAAAAACAACTGCAATAAAAATGTTAATTGGAATTTCAACTCCAACTTCAGGAAATGCAGATGTTGCTGGTTTTAATATAAATACACATCCTGAAAGTATCAAAAAAAACATTGGTTACATGAGTCAGAAATTTGCATTGTATGATGATTTAACCGTAAAAGAAAACATTACTTTTTTTGGCGGTATTTACGGTTTAACTCGTAAACAAATCAATGAAAAAAGATGCCTGTTAGTTGAAGAATTAGGACTGCAAGAAATTGTAAACCAACTAGTAAGCTCCTTACCACTAGGTTGGAAACAAAAAATCTCATTTTCAGTAGCATTATTACACAATCCAAAAATTGTTTTTTTAGATGAACCAACAGGCGGTGTTGATCCAATTACGCGTCGTCAATTTTGGGAACTTATTTATAAAGCTGCAAACCAAGGAACCACTATTTTTGTAACCACACATTATATGGATGAAGCTGAATATTGCGACAGAGTTTCAATTATGGTAAATGGCAAAATTGAAGCACTAAATACACCAAAAAAATTAAAAGAACAGTTTAAAGTAATAAGTATGAGTGATGTGTTTTTAAAACTAGCAAGAAGTCCATCTTAATAATGAATAAAAAAAATTACGGTGGCTGAGCGGAGTCGAAGCCATAATTAATAATGCAATAAAAAAAAATAACCGTCATTGCGAAATATTGAAAAAAATTGTGGCAATCTCTCAATAAAAATGAGATAACCACGTCGCTTAAGCCTGTCTTGAGCAGAGTCGAAAGACTCCTCGTTATGACGATTTAACTAATAAACAAAAAATGAAACGTTTTATAGGATTTATTAAAAAAGTATTTTACCATATCTTTAGAGATAGGCGCTCACTGTTCATATTATTTGGTATGCCAATAGCGCAAATTATGCTGTTTGGCTTTGCAATTACCAATGAAATAAATAACGTTGATATTGCAATATTAAATAATTCAAAAGACGCAATCACAGAAGAAATTATAAATAAAATTACTTCTTCCAGTTATTTTAGTGTAAAAAAATTTATTCAAAATGAAAATGAAATTGAAGGTATTTTTAAAAAAGGTAACGTAAAAGCTGTATTAAATTTTGAAACTGATTTCAGTAAAAAATTGACTACTCAAAACAATGCAACTGTTCAAATTATAACCGATGCTACAGATCCAAATACTGCAAATACTATTAGCAATTACGTAAGTGCAATTTTTCAAAATTACTCCCAAAGAATTAATAAAAATAGTAAAATTCCTTACCAAATAATTCCAAAAAATAGAATGGTTTACAATCAAGAATTAAAAAGTGTTTTTATGTTTGTTCCAGGCGTTATGACCATTATTTTAATGTTGGTTTCTGCCATGATGACTTCCATTTCCATAACGCGCGAAAAGGAATTAGGAACCATGGAAATATTGTTGGTTTCGCCATTAAAACCATTTCAAGTAATTATTGGAAAGGTAATTCCCTATATTTTTCTTTCAGTAATTAATGCAATTGTAATTATTGTTCTTAGCATTTTTGTTTTTAAAATGCCAGTACAAGGAAGCCTGTTATTGTTAGGTGCCGAAAGTATTTTATTTATTATTACTTCCTTGTCTTTAGGAATTTTAATTTCAACAGTTTCAGCAACACAACAAACAGCTATGATGATTAGTTTAATGGGATTAATGTTACCTGTAATTTTATTATCTGGATTTATATTCCCAATTACAAGTATGCCGATACCACTTCAAATTATAAGTAATATTATACCTGCAAAATGGTTTATAATTATTGTAAAAGGAATTATGCTAAAAGGCGTTGGACTTTCATTTATTTGGAAAGAAACGCTCATTTTGGTTGGTATGACACTGTTTTTTATTGTTTTAAGCACCAAAAAATATAAAATTAGATTGGAGTAAATATTAGTTATAAAATTGAAAGGTTGAAAAGTTATATGAAAAACTGTCATTGCAGGATGGAGGGTTTATAAAATGTTCTGTGAACATTTTTACCGAACAGGCCAGCAGGCGCAAGGGTGAAAAATTGTGGCATTCTCTTTCAAAAAATAAGACAACCATGTCGCTTTCGCTCCTCGTTAGGACGATTTAAAATGAAGAATTATAAAATGAATACAATTCTATACATCATACAAAAAGAATTCAGGCAAATATTCAGAAATAAAGGAATGCTTCCTATTATTTTTGCGCTTCCTTTAATTCAGTTGATTATTCTTTCAAATGCGGCTACTTTTGAAGTTAAAAACATCAAATTCTCATATATAGATAATGATTATACTTCATTTTCGAGAGCATTAATTGAAAAATTTGACGCTTCAACCTATTTTAATGTTCTTGCTAATTTTCCTTCAGCTAAAACAGCAAATTCAGCAATGTTAAAAGGCGAAGTTGATGTTATTTTAGAAATTCCTTCAAACTTTGAACGCAATTTATTAAAAGACAAACAAACCGATTTAGCAGTAACCATAAATGCCATTGATGGCGCAGCAGCTGGCGTTACAAATGTATATATCAATCAAATAATACAAACGTTTAATAAAAATGCACGTTCCAAATTAATGCAATCTTCAAATACTTCAATTAATTATCAAAACATTACTAGTATTCCTTCTTTTTGGTATAATAAAACCTTAAATTATAAAACATTTATGGTTCCTGGAATCTTGGTTTTATTGGTAACTATGATAACGCTTTTCTTATCGGGAATGAATATTGTTCGTGAAAAAGAAATTGGCACATTAGAGCAAATAAATGTTACGCCTATTAAAAAACACCAATTTATTATTGGCAAATTGT
>NZ_JBFLKT010000271.1:0-4405 GCF_040883305.1 Lutibacter sp. | reverse complement strand
GTCTAACAATATTATTAGTTACAAACAACAATTTGAGACACTGCAAACTAAATGGAATTACGAAAAGTCGGAAATAGAAAAAAACAGTGAACGAAAGAAGGAGAAATTACAAGAAGAACTAGATACAATACGACTACATAAGGATGAAATAGAAGATAGAATCAACAAAAGCAAAGATTCGCTCTATGGGTGGTTAAATCAAAATAAGCCTGGTTGGGAAAATACAATTGGAAAAATTATCGATGAAAAACTCTTATTCCAGGATGGATTATCGCCAAAACTACATAATGATTCTTCTTCAATTTATGGCATCGAAATCAACCTGAATGAGATTGATTTAAAAATTAAAACCATAGATGATTTTCGGTTTGAGTTGAACAAGTTAAACGATAGTATTGAACATTATCAAAAAGATATACAAGATATTACAGTTGTATTAGAAAAGGATTTGGATAATATACAACGTAGAAATCTGCCAAAAATAAAAGGACTTAAAGAAAAAGCAAGACAGGCTGAATATTTGTGTGAGCAATTGACAAAGCAAATAGAAAAATTTGAATTGGATAAGAACAGTTTCACAAATAAAGCTTTAAATGAAAAACTTGATGCGATAGAGAAAATTCAAGTTGAAATAGATAAAGCGATAGTTATTAAACAGGAAGCGTATAAAGATTATGAAACCTGTAAGACTAAGCTGAGAAAGAACAAAGAAATAAAACAGAAGGAAAAGACAAGAAGAATCAATGAATTAAAAGCTGAGAACAATGCTAAAATTCAGGAGTTACAACAACAAATAATAGAACGGAAAAGGCTAATTGCTGAAAAGATTATTATCCTTAAATCCGAAAGAAATAATGAATTGGATAACAAAGGAGCCGATACCGGACGTCTTTCAGAAATTGAAAAGCAAATTATTACTGTTGAGAATGAATTAGCTTTCATTGAAAAAAACCGAAATTCAGTAAGCGATTATTATAAAGATAAAAGGGAGCTGTTCGATAAGGAAAAGGACTTTAAAAATGAAATAAAGGTTCTTGAAGAAAAGTTAACACATACGCAAAATGAATTCTCCACTTTGAACAAAACCTTCTCCAAAAAAATTACAGATATTCAGGAAGGTATAACTGAAATAGAAGCAAAAATAATTTGTTTCCAAAACGATGAGGAAAAATATGCCAAACAAACAGGCTCATCTGCTCTCGAATTTTTTGAAAGCACTAAAAGTACAATACAGCCAATAAGCAATAGTAAAACGGCTGTCGATATTATTGATGATATTATCGATAACAATAGTAAAGTAACAAATAAACATCAGGAACTCAGGGAAAGTATCGACAAGTTCCTGTCTCACTTCTCGGAAGGAAATATTTTCAATTTTCCATCTAAGTTAATTGAAATAGAAGAATTTATAAATTGGGCGGAAGAGTTAAGCGATTTTATTGAGGAGGGTAAAATAAACCAGTTTGAAAAAAGAACGAATGAGCGTTTTGCTTACATCATAAGTTCTGTTGGAAAAGAAACTACTATGTTAATTTCCAAAACAGGTGAGATTAAGAAAATTATTAATAAAATCAATGCTGATTTCAGACAAAAAAACTTTGTTACAGCAATTAACAACATTGAATTAGATATTACAGACAGCAAGAATACCGCTGTAATGTTACTAAAGAAGATAAAGGAATTTAATGATGACAATTCCTTAAGCCTTGGGGCTGCCAACCTTTTTTCAGGTGTTGATCAGGATAAAAACAATGAGAAGGCAGTTGAACTTTTAAAACAACTGGTTCGGGAAATAAATCAGGCAAAGGATTCTGTAATTCAATTAACGGATTCTTTTGAATTATCATTTAGAGTTGAAGAAAATGGGAACGACACCGGATGGGTTGAAAAATTATCAAATGTTGGTTCAGAAGGCACTGATGTCTTAGTTAAAGCCATGATTAACATTATGCTCCTGAATGTATTTAAAGAGGGAGCTTCAAGAAAATTCAAGGATTTTAAGCTTCATTGTATGATGGATGAAATTGGAAAATTGCACCCTAATAATGTGAAAGGAATCCTGAATTTTGCTAATGATAGAAACATATTATTGATTAATGGTTCACCTACCGAAAGTACTCCGCTGAACTATCGACATATCTATAAAATTAGTAAGGATGATAGCAAACAATCTAAGATAAAGCGAATTATCTCAAACCCTGTATTAGTTGAATAATTATGGATAAAATATCCATTAACATAGCGAGAAAAATTCAATTGCTCATTCAAGGTGAGAGCATACCTTATGGACAATTGAAAAGTAAAGTGATTAATCAGATGATAGAAGATGGAATCTTGAATATAAAATTACAGGGCAGAAGTCGGAAAACCATATTTACAGCAAAACCGGAAGCTGTTATCAATTTCATGAGTAGTCACTTAGGCATAAATGACCTTAAAACTTACATCAACAATGAGGAAAGTGGTCTTACAAGAGTTGAAAATATAATTGCTTCTTCTAATTCAAAGTCATCAACAAGAAGGACTTTTAAAGGGTTTCTTGTCAATTGTTTTTACCCAGTTCAAGCAAGGATTAAGGGACTCAAATTTGTAATTGAACCACTAGAAGGAACATACACCTACATTCATAATTTTGAGGATTTTAATATCCAGGCGGAAACACTTATTGTTGGTATAGAGAATCCTGAGAACTTTAGGTTTATTGGTAAACAAGCTCATCTATTCGAAGCAGAAACTATTTTGTTTGTTAGTCGTTATCCTCAATCCAAAGATTTAGTAACCTGGCTACAAAGCATACCTAACAAATACCTGCATTTTGGCGATTTTGACTTTGAAGGCATTCGTATTTTCAGAGATGAGTATTTGCAACACCTTAAAAACAAAGCATCTTTCTTTATTCCTCAAAATATAGAGGAATTAATAATTAAGTATGGCAACAAAGGATTGTATGACTCTCAATATAAATCAAATGCTTCTGTAGCCTTGAACTTAAATAGCGATATAGAAAATTTAATCTCACTGTTTCATAAATATAAAAAGTGTTTGGAGCAGGAGGTTTTAGTTGAAGTTGGCTTGTAGTTTTATTTATTTTATGATTAAGGTAGTATCACTACCCTAATGTGAACTTATTTAAAAAGCTATAAGGAAGTATTTGTCACGTTTATACCTGGAAAAACGTGACATATACCTCATGCATTTGAAATGTTTTTGCCCGTATTAACATTTCACTTAACTTTTTATCTTATATTTGTACCGTATGAGAACTACAGCAGAAATATTGAATGTAATAAGCAAATTTAAAGATGGTTATGTCTTTACCTATGATGAATTAGGCTTTGAACCGGAAAAAACGAATGCTGTAATTATTGCTTTAAACAGATTGGTAAAAGAAGGCAAGCTTCGTAAAATTTCAAAAGGTAGATACTATAAACCCCAAATGACAGAGTTTGGGGAATTAAAACCTGATACCTTTCAAGTAGTAAAAGACTTACTTCAAAAAGATAAAAAAGTAATAGGCTATCTAACCGGATTTTCAGTATTTAATTCATTATTCCTAACCACTCAGGTTTCCAATACAATACAAATTGGTTGTAATAATGAAAAGAAGGCTATTTCTCGTGGTATGTATAAAATAAGGTTTATTAAGCAAGCCAACAGGATTACAGAAGACAATATTCCATTATTACAGATATTAGATAGTATTAGGTTTATTAAAGATATACCTGACACAAACCAAAACCAATCCTGCAATCGCTTTATTGCCATTTTAAAGGAACTTGCACCAGAAAGGCTTAATCAACTTAAAAAACTGGTTTTAAAATACAATGCTTCAACGAGGGCTTTAACAGGCGCTCTTATTGATATGGTTGAGGCTGATAATGGAACACAAATTATATATGAATCGCTTAATCCGGCTACTGCCTACAGCTTTTCAATTTCAACACAAACACTTCCAACAAAAGATAAATGGAGGATACGATGAACTTACATACTAACAAAGAAGCTTTTAACAATGCCATATTGGTAACAAGTGACAATACTAATATAGCACCGGATTTTATCGAAAAAGACTATTGGATTAGCCTGGTATTAAAACGGCTATCTGAAAGCAAGTATGTAGATTCCGTTGTATTTAAAGGAGGTACATCTCTATCAAAGGGACATAAGCTGATAAACCGCTTTTCGGAGGATGTTGATGTAGCTGTAATTCTTACTCCTGGAACAAGCGGTAACAAAATCAAAACTTTAATCAGAACAGTTGAAAAGGAAATAGCTACTGACTTAACAGAAAAAGAAGTAAATGGAGTTACTAGCAAAGGTTCACGCTTTAGAAAAGCTGTATATGAATTCCCGGTAACACTGACTCAAAAACAAAAATCAGCGGTACCGGAATCAATTATCATTG
>NZ_JBFLKT010000270.1:0-2608 GCF_040883305.1 Lutibacter sp. | reverse complement strand
TTTTAATTGGTGTAAAAGTTTCTTTTTTATCAACACTTTCTTCTGCTACTTTTTCTCCGGGAATGGTAAATTCTAAATCTACAAAAGTTGGTGGTAAGCAATTGGTATCATCACATACCATAAATTCTAACTCTCCTATAATTTTTAAAGCGTTATTCGTTTCTACCTTTATACGTTGTTTAAAAGTGGCTGCATTTTCAAAATATTTGATTTCCATATCAAATACCGGGTCATATACTGTATGACCTTCTTCTTCTATAACATTACCAACTAGATTAAACTGCTCTGTAGTTTCAAATATAAACGATGTAGGTATTGGCCCATCTTCGGGTACAATTTGAGAATATAAATGCCATTTATCTTCAATTATTGCTTTAACAATTAAATCATATTCAGTATCTGATATTTTTTCAACTGAAGTTGACCATTTAACAGGGTCGTAAATTTGAGCATAACTAGCAGTAAAAATCAATAAAAAAGAAAGGAGTGAAAGTGTTTTTTTCATGTTATAGGTTGATTTCGCTTATTTTGGGTTTTCAAAAATAATGAATATTACTTACTAAGTCGTTTATAAAACTGTTTTCCCTTATTTTTATATGTTAAATTTTTCTTAATGAACATTTATAATTATATCTAAACTCAAAAAAGTAATATTTAGTTTTCTGCTCTAAAAATTAAAAAATCATTTTAATAATATGTGTTTTCCATACTATTAATATGCTGAAACCATATACTTTAGGCCATTTTCAAAAATAAACTGAAAATAGCTTTTGAAATATAAAATTTATGTTACATTTGATTTGACTATAGGAATAAATTCAACCCCAAAGACATTTTTATAGCAAAAAAAGGGTTCATTTAAATGAACCCTTTTTCTTTTGCTTTTAATATTAATTCTCTGTCATCGTTATCTTTAACTTCAAACAGCTTTTTTAATTGTTTTTTTCTTCTTTCCAAACCAGGCATAGACATTGGTATAATTCCAGGAAGATCTTTCATTTTAGTCCCAATAGACATTTCATACAATAATTGCCTGTCTATTTTATCTATTTTATAATCAATTGAGGCTTGTTTTCTAAATAATTCTAAAACCGATTTACTATAATATGGAGAGCCATCTAATAGTGTTTTTATAGCAAATACTAACTCCTCTTTATTAACATCGTTTTTTATTAAAAAACCATCTGGATTTACATTTTTAAGTATAGCTTGTATTCTATAATTATCATTAAACGTAGTGGCAACAATAATTTTGCAGTTTGGTAGTAATTTTTTAATAGCTATGCCTAAATCTTCACCTGACAGATATTCACCGTCTGTTGATTGCGGAAGCGATATGTCCAAAAAAATAATATCTATTCCATTCTTTTTTGCAGCATCTTCTATTTTTTCAATTGCTTCATCACAATTTATTGCTATTGAAATTTCAAAATTAACTTTTGAATTTTCTGAACTTATAAATTCAAAAGCACTTTTATACGCATCTGCAATAATTGGATGGTCGTCTATTATTAAAACTTTATATTTTGTGTTCATTATTTTCTGTTTGTATTGGACATGTTACAAATATAGTAGTTCCTCCATTTTTCAGGGAATCAATTTTTAAAGTTCCATCAATTTTTTCGACCCTAGATTGCATATTTTTTAACCCAATTCCCTTTCTTTTTTCTCTAATATTGAAACCTTTTCCATTATCTTTTACAAGTAACTCTATAGTGTTATTATTTAAGCTAATTTTTATTTCTACATAAGAAGCTTCTGCATATTTAATTATATTTTGCAATGCCTCTTGTAATATACGGTATAAATTAATTTTTATGTTATCATTTATAGTATCCCAATAAATAGCTTCATCACAATAATATTCATATTTAAAGCTTTCTAAGTTACTTCTTTTTTCAATTAAATCTTTAATAATTTTTGAAAAATCTTCTTTCGATGACAATATTTCATTCTTTAATTCATGTGAAATAGTTCTAATTTCTTTTTCAATATTTTGAAGTTCATCTACATAATACTTATGTTTTTCTATAGTATTTTTATCTCCACTAACATTTAAAAACCCTAAGCCTAACCTAGTTCCAAAAATTTTACTTAACACTCCATCATGTAAATCTTCAGAAATTCTATGACGCTCTTTTAAGCGCCCTTCTTCTAATTTAGTTTGTTGTCTCATTATTAAAGATAAAATTTCTTGATTCGACTTTTGCTGTTCTTGATCGAACCTTAATTCTTTATTTTTTGCTCTTTGAACTCTCATAACATAAGCAAAAGATAACAATATAATTGTAATAAAACCTCCTAATAAAATTAGTAAATTTTGTTGAGAAAGCTTCTCTGTTTCTTGAATATATTCATCTGTTTCAAAACGAATTCTAGTAAACTTATTTCTAATTTTCCGATCCTCTACTTGAAGGCTATCACTTATACGAACATATTCATTTAAATACTTGTTAGATTTTTGCCGATCCACCTTTGAAAGTAGTAATAGCGTTTCTAACTTATCTCTATAATTCTCAAGTTGATCTGCCAATCCAAAAGCTTCATTAGCATATTTTACAGCTAAGGTTGTATCTTTTTTTACCGCATAATATTCAGATAAATGTCT
>NZ_JBFLKT010000269.1:0-9590 GCF_040883305.1 Lutibacter sp. | reverse complement strand
TTTAACTGAAGATCAATTAGGTGGATTAGCGGATGGAATGATTAAATCTATGGCTAAAATTGCTACTGATAAAGGACAAGAAGGGAAATATGCAGTTCCAAACACACGTTCTTATATGGATCCGTTTTTAAAGTATTCAACAGAAAGAGAAATTCGTGAAAAAGTTTGGAATAATTATTATTCAAGAGGTGATAATGCTGATGAATTTGATAATAATGAAAACATTGCAAAAATTTTACAATTGAGAAAAGAGCGTGTTGGATTATTGGGATACGATAATTTTGGAGATTGGCGTTTGCAAAACAGAATGGCTAAAACACCTGAAAACGCAATGAATTTAATGGATGCCGTTTGGCCTGCAGCCATTGCAAGAGTTAAAGAAGAAGTTGCAGATATGCAAGCAGTTGCAAATGCTAATGGAGATAATATTACTATAGAACCTTGGGATTACCGTTTTTATGCTGAAAAAGTACGTAAACAAAAATACGATTTAGATTCCGATGAAGTAAAACAATACTTACAATTAGATAAATTAACTGATGCCTTATTTTTTGTTGCTGGTGAAGTGTTTAATTATAATTTTACACCAGTTCCAGAAGGAAGTGTAACTGTTTTTCATGAAGATGTAAATGTTTGGGATGTAACAGATAAAACAAGTGGTGAGCATATTGGTTTATGGTATTTAGACCCATTCGCGCGTCCAGGAAAACGTTCAGGTGCTTGGGCAACTACGTATAGAAGTCATAGTACTTTTGATGGCGAAAAAACGGTATTAGCATCTAACAATTCAAACTTTGTGAAACCTGCTCCAGGTGAAGCTTTATTAGTTTCTTGGGATGACGCAACCACATTTTTACACGAATTTGGACACGCATTGCATTTCTTTTCTTCTGAAGTAAAATATCCAACTTTAAATGGAGGTGTTAGAGATTATACAGAATTTCAATCGCAAGTATTAGAACGTTGGTTATCTACAGATAAAGTAATTAATCAGTTTTTAGTGCATTATAAAACTGGTGAAGCAATTCCTCAAGAATTGGTTGAAAAAATTAAAAAAGCATCCACTTTTAATCAAGGTTTTTCTACAACCGAATACTTAGCTTCGGCAATTATGGATATGAAATTCCATTTAGCAGATCCAACAACTATTGATGTTGATGCATTTGAAAAAGAGACCTTAGAAGCTATGAATATGCCTAAAGAATTAGTAATGCGCCATAGAACTCCACATTTTGGACATGTATTTTCTGGCGAAGGTTACGCAACTGCATATTATGGGTATATGTGGGCAGATGTTATAACAGCCGATGCTGCTGAAGCATTTGCTGAAGCTCCAGGTGGATTTTACGATAAAGAATTAGCTGCAAAAATGGTAAAATATTTATTTGCTCCAAGAAATTCTATGGATCCTGCTGAAGCTTATAGAAAATTTAGAGGACGCGATGCTAAAATTGATGCTCTTATGAGAGATCGAG
The DNA here is from genome assembly GCF_040883305.1 of Lutibacter sp. Classification (GTDB taxonomy): domain Bacteria; phylum Bacteroidota; class Bacteroidia; order Flavobacteriales; family Flavobacteriaceae; genus Lutibacter. The sequence continues at coordinate 8,115 of NZ_JBFLKT010000269.1, read as the reverse complement.
GATTTCCTGTTGCTAAATAATTTTTAAACTCTAAGAATTTAATTCCGCTTAAAAATTAATTGAGCGGAATTAAATCTAGTGTTGCTAGTTTTTTATGTTCTAATAGTTTTAGAAATAACAATTCCAAAATTTTAACAATTTGTTATATTTTAAAAATATAAAAAATCACTAACTTGTAAAGTCAAAGTTTAATTGTATTTTTTAAATCGTACGTCATGAAAAATAAAGATATCATTCTAAAAAAAATGTTCAAAGGGTTCGCTGCATTTATTTTTTTTACTTTAATTGGATTTCAAAATACTGGGTATGCAAATACTGATATTGTTCAAGATACCATTACTTTTAAACAATATAAGGGTAAAGTTGTAGATAGTAAATCAAAAAAACCATTAGTTTTTGCAACACTTATAGTTAACAACACAAACATAAGTTCTATAACCAATACACAAGGAGAATTTCTGTTAAAAATCCCAACGGACTATAGTAATCATAGAGTAACTGTTTCATTTTTAGGATACACAAGTAAAGTAATTGACTTTAACGATTTAAATGAAAGTAACATTGTAATTAAACTTGAAACACATATTGAAGAACTTTCTGAAATTAAAATAAATATTGAAGATGCAAATTCTTTAGTAAGAGAGATGTTAAGAAATAGAGGGAATAATTATTTCGATTTTCCTACTTCAATGACTGCTTTTTACAGGGAGACTATCAAGAAAAGAAGAAATTATGTATCACTTTCTGAAGCGGTAGTTGAAGTTAACAAGCAGGCATACACAAATAGTAAAAACGACCTCTTAAAACTATATAAAGCTCGAAAAAATACAGACTATAACAAATTAGATACCATCTCATTAAAATTAAAAGGAGGACCTTCGAGCACTTTAAGAATTGATGTTATGAAAAATCCATTAGACTTTTTTGGGGATGAAGTTTTCGATAGATACCAATTTAATTTTGAAACTTCCACCAAAATTGATGATAAGCCTGTGTATGTTGTTAATTTTAAACAAAAAAAGCATATTGAAGATCCATTTTATTATGGCAAACTTTTTATAGATGCAAATTCGTATGCTTTAATAAGTTCAAAATTTTACTTAAATTTAGAAGACAAGCAAAAAGCCAGTCGCATATTTGTTATAAAAAAACCTAAAAAGGCAACTGTTATTCCAACAGAAGCGATGTATCAAATTAACTACAGAGAAAAAAATGGAAAATGGCATTTTGGATATAGCAGAATTGAATTAGGATTTAAAATAGATTATGACAAACGCTTATTTAACTCAGTTTATAATATTGTTATGGAAATGGCAATTACAGATTGGGAAAAAATAACAGAAAACACCATAATTAAATTTAGAGATAGATTAAAACCATCTGTTATTTTAAGCGATGAAGTTCAAGGTTTTGCAGATCCAGAATTTTGGGGAGAATATAACGTTATTGAGCCTGAAAAACCAATTGAAAATGCGATTAAAAAAATTCAAAAACAGCTTAAAAAAATTCAATAAAAATTTCAGCTAGATTAATTTAATCTGAAATAAATAAAGTGCTTTGGGTAAATGCTCAACTAATTTTTTATATTAGTTAAATAATAATATTGCACTAACCAAACTGCTTTTTGTGAAAAAACTAATAATCACTTTCTGTTTTATAGCTGGTATTTCAACGCTTTTGGCTCAGAATACAACTATAGAACATAACATTAAAGAGCTAACAACCAAAGCAAAACAATCAACAAAAGGTGAAAAACTTAAATGGTTAGATAGTTTATCAAAAATTACGAAATTCAAACCTGAATTAAAGTACGATTCAATTGTAAAAGCAACTATACATTTAGCTAAATCTATAGATTCTACTAATTTAGCATTATTTCATACTTCCAATTTAATATATTTTCAAAATAATACGTTGAAAAAACCGGACCTTGCAATTCAAATTTTTGAAAGCTTTATTCTTAAAAAAGAAAATTTCCCCAATGCACAATTTTTAGCTAAGTTTTATTTAAATGGTAGCGATTCTTATTATACTAATAAGAATTACAATAAATCTATCCAAATCATAAATAAATCACTTGAAATCTATAAAAATCTAAATGATATAGAAGCAATTTCTAACTGCTATTATAAATTGGGTCGTATTTATTATGTGATTTCAAGTTTTGACAGATCTCTTTACAATTTTTTTGAATCCTTAAAAATTAATGAGCAACTAAATAATGAAACTGAGATTGCAAAGAATTTAGAAAGAATCGGGAAAATCTACATGATTACTCCAGATGCTAATATAGATTTACCAAAAGCAAGAATGCATATTAATAGAGCGCTTGAAATCTATAAAAAACTTAATGATGAAAAAGGAATCATTTTTACCTTAACCAATCTTGGAGCAATCAATTTAAAAGAAGGTATAAATCATGATAATGAAGAAAAGATTGTTACAGCCATTGAAATATTCAAAGATGCATTACTAAGGTCTGAAAAATTAGGCTTAGAAAAAAATCAGGCCATTATGTTAGGAAATATTGGTCCGTCATTAAGAATACTTGGTAAAAATAAAGAATCATTAGAATATCTTTTTCAAGCATTAGAAATTAAACTAAGATTAGAGGATTATACATCTGCAGCGCATTCTTGTAATGATATTTCGGAAACATACATTGCGATGAATGATTTACAAAATGCAAAAAAATATGCTTTAAAAGCAGCAAATTTAGCCAATGGTGTAAGTCCTAATCAAGAAAGGTATGCGTATTATTTACTATCAGAAATTCGATATAATTTAGGAGAATATAAGAAATCTAACAATGATCTAAAACAATATCACAAGTTAGCAGATAGCATTTTTTCACAAGAAAAAATAGCAAAAATAAACGAAATGCAAATTAAGTATGAAACAGAGAAAAAAAGCCTTTTAATAAAAGCACAAGAAAGTGATATTGCTTTGTTAAATGAAAAACATAAAGTTAAAAATCAATGGTTATTATTTGGAGGAACAGGCTTAATTTCATTTTTTGGTTTCGTTCTTTTAATACGATCAAGAAATAAAGCAAAACAAAAACAACAATTACAAACTCAGTTTTCTCAAGATTTAATTCAATCTCAAGAAGATGAGCGAAACAGAATTGCTAAAGAATTACATGATAGTATTGGGCAACAATTAACGCTAATAAAGAAAAAATTACAAAACACATCGCAAGAAGATATTACAATTTTAACAAATAATACTTTAGAAGAAGTGCGGTCTATTTCACGAGGTTTATATCCTTCCCTTCTAAAACAACTGGGGCTTTCTGAAAGTATTGAGCAACTTATTTATGAATATGATGAAGAGACAGATTTGTTTTTTTCTTTAGAAATAGAAGATATAAATTCATTTTTTAATGAAACCGAAAGTTTAAATTTTTATAGATTTATTCAAGAATGTGTAACAAATACTGTAAAACATTCTGAGGCAACATCGGTATCTTTAACTATAAAAAAAGAACAAGGTAACATTACAACTATTTTAACAGATAATGGTAAAGGGTTTGATATTAATGGAAAACTAATCTCTAACAGTTTGGGTCTTAAAACTATTTCTGAACGCATTAAAATTTTAAATGGAACCCTACTGATAGATAGCAAACCTAGAAAAGGAACAATTATTACAGCTAAAACACCAATATAAAAATGAATAAGAATGTTAAAATCCTAGTTGCTGATGACCATCCAATGCTATTAAAAGGCTTAAGGGATGAATTAATTGAACACAATTATAATGTTATTGAAGGTGCCGTAAATGGCGCTAAAGCATTGGATATTATTATTTCTCAGAATCCAGATATTGCCATTTTAGATATTAATATGCCTTTATTAACAGGATTTGAAGTGATAAAAAAATGTCAGGAAAAGTCTGTAAACACGCGTTTTATTATTCTTACTTCTTATAAAGAAAAAGGATTTGTATTGAAAGCTAAAAAATTAAATATAGCTGGCTATTTACTTAAGGATGAACCTTTTATTGAAATTAAAAACTGTATTCAAGCAGCACTTAATGGCGATTTTTACGCTAGTAAAGAATTTGATGAAATATTTAGTAATGAGATTTCTCCTCAGCTGAAAAAAATAAAATTTCTTTCTCCTTCCGAAAGAACAATTGTACGCCTAATTGCTCAAGAAAAATCATCAAAGGAAATCGCTAATTTACTGTCTATATCAGTAAGAACAGTACAAAAACATCGTTCAAATATCATTTCTAAACTGGACTTACCAAATGGAGCCGAATCACTTTTCGGTTGGACGCAACAAAACAAAGAACTTTTTTTAACACTATAAAGGTAAAGTACTTCATTTTTTAAAGCTTCATCTCTAATCAGTAAATACGTACCCCTACGTATTTATTGCAAGCACTACGTATAGGTATTTCAATCCCTTCCAATTAATTTTATCAAATTAAAAACAATGAAATATTTTCTAACTAAACAACAAAAATTATGAAAAAACACGTAGCTATTTTAATTTTCACATTATTTACATCTTTCATTTTTGCACAAGAAGTAAACATAACAGGTAATTCTCTTTCTAATGGAAATATCGTATATAGAAAAGCTTTTGATAGCTTTAAGCCAGATCTTAAAAAGATCGGTAAAAGCACCACTAAATGGGATGCTCAATATATTAAAAAAGTTAGCTATGATGTTATAAAACTTGCCGAAGCTCATTATATTAATTCTGTAGATATTACATTAATTAATGAAGAAAATGTTTCTCTGAAAACAGCCAAATATTATGTAAATGTTAAGTCACAACCGTCTAAAGAAACTAAAAAAACAGATATGAATTGGCAAAATATTGAGAATTCAAGTTTGGCGGTAGTTTTACATTACAATTCACTATGGCATAGCTTAACAAACAAACAGAAAATTGAATTTATGAATAAAAATAATTTCAAAATTTCTTGGATAAATTCTAATATTAACACAACTCATTCAAAGTTAACTCTAAACTAAAACACAGCTTATTCTTGAAACTAACAAGAATGATAAAATGCTGTCTAAAATGGTTGGAATATTTTCATATTGAACCTATCCTGAGCAGATAGATTAAATTTACAATTTCAATATCCTGATTAACTATAATATTAATGAGATTGTTTGATACTAATTTCACTTTTTAGACAGCCTCTTTTACAATTAAATTATTTTTTTAGAAATTATATGAAAATAATTAAACACATATTTCTTTAACAAATTTTTAAGAAATTTTGTACTGGGGTTTAATACTTTAGGGCTTTATTTTAAATATAAATAATAAAACCCAAATAATAAAATGACTCGCAAATTTTTTACTACATTTTTAACACTACTGCTAATTGTTGGTGTCGCTAATCAGTCCAATGCTCAACGAAAAAAGAAAAAAGAAAAAGAAACGGTTAAACCCACACCTCCTCCAAAACCAAAAAAAGGTGCAATTCAACCATATGCAAAAGTTATTACCAAAGATGCAATAACTGATGATGGTTTATTTAAAGTTCATTTTGTAGATGACAAATACCTGTTTGAAATCCCTGATTCTTTATTAGAAAGAGAAATGTTAATGGTAACCCGTATTGCAAAAAACACTTCAAATAACAGAAGTTTTGGTGGACAAAAAGCAAATACAAAAGTGCTACGATGGCAAAAACAAGGAAAGCAAATTTTATTAAGGGTTGTTTCTCATAATGTTGTAGCAGACGAATCGTTACCAGTGCACGAAGCTGTAACAAATTCAAACTTTGAACCTGTTTTATTTGCCTTTCCAATTAAAGCTTTTTCAGTAGATAAAACTGCAACAGTAATTGATGTAACAGATTTATATGCAACAGATGTAAAAGCTTTAGGTCTGCCAGAAAATGTTAGAAAAGGCTATAAAATTACCAGACTAGATACTAAAAAATCGTTTATCGATAGTATTCAAAGTTACCCATTAAATATTGAAAGTAGACATGTAAAAACATATAGTGCAGGCGCTCCGCCTTCAAATTCCAGTACTGGAACTGTTTCTGTTGAAATGAGTAACTCTATGATCTTGCTTCCAGAAGTTCCAATGAAAAGAAGAATTTTTGATGAACGTGTTGGATGGTTTACATCAAGTCAAACCGATTATGGTTCTGAAGCTCAAAAAAGTGAAAAAATCACATATTTAAACCGATGGAGACTAGAAGTAAAAGATGAAGATCTTGAAAAGTTTAAACGCGGAGAATTGGTTGAACCAAAAAAACAAATTGTATATTATATTGACAGAGCCACACCTGAAAAATGGAGACCTTTTATTAAACAAGGTATAGAAGATTGGCAAGTTGCTTTTGAAGCTGCAGGTTTTAAAAATGCCATTATTGCAAAAGATCCACCTACAAAAGAAGAAGATCCGGAATGGAGCCCTGAAGATGTGCGTTATTCTGTAGTACGTTATTTAGCATCGCCTATTCCAAATGCAAATGGGCCACATGTAAATGATCCAAGATCTGGAGAAATTTTAGAATCAGATATTAACTGGTATCATAACGTAATGAGTTTGTTACAAGGATGGTTCTTTGTTCAAACTGCTGCTATAAATCCAGAAGCTCAAAGTGTAGGATTTAAAGATGAAGTAATGGGGGAATTGATAAAGTTTGTTTCTTCTCACGAAGTTGGACACACCTTAGGTTTGCCACATAATATGGGAAGTAGTGCTGCCTACCCTGTTGATTCTCTTCGTTCGGCAACATTTACAAAGAAATATGGAACAGCTCCTTCAATTATGGATTATGCACGTTTTAATTATGTTGCACAACCTGGAGATACTGATGTAGCAATGATGCCAAATATTGGTGTTTATGATAAATATGCTATGAGCTGGGGATACCGTCCAATTTTAGATGCAGAAACGCCTGAAGATGAGAAAGAAACATTAGACAATTGGATTTTAAAATATGCTGGTAATCCTTGGTATAGATTTGGACATCAACAAGCTGGTGATGTTGTAGATCCAAGTTCTCAAACTGAAGATTTAGGAGATGACGCTATTAAGGCAAGTTCTTATGGAATTGCAAATTTAAAGCGCATTATGCCAAATCTTATTGATTGGACTTCTAAAAAAGGTGAAAATTATGACGATTTATCTGAAATGTACGGACATGTTGTTGCTCAATTTAACAGATATATGGGACATGTTTCATCTAATGTTGGTGGTGTTTATGAAAACTATAAAACTTCAGATCAAGATGGTTTAGTGTATACACACGTTGCTAAAAACCGTCAAAAAAATAGTTTAAAATTTGTAATAGATCAATTATTTAAAACACCAAGTTGGTTAATTGATAAAGATATAATTGGAAAAACTGAATATTCTGGAATTACAGAACGTGTTAGAGGTTTACAAGTTAGAACACTAAACAATGTTTTAAGCTTAGGAAGAATGATGCGAATGATTGAAAATGAGACACTAAATGGCTCAGAAGCATATACCTTAGTTGCTATGATGAGTGATTTAAGAATTGGAATTTGGACAGAGTTGCGATCTGGAAGAAGCATAGATACGTACAGAAGAAATTTACAAAGAGCTCATATTGAACAACTTGCAAGCTTAATGACTGCCAAAGATACCAGAGGGTCTAGAGGGTCTAGTTATGTTAAAGGTACTGCTGTTACTGTAAAACAATCTGATATTATTCCTGTTGTTAGAGGTGAATTAAATCGCATTAAAAGAGATGCTCAAAGAGCAGCTTCGTCGGCACCTAACACAATTACAAGATATCATTTACAAGATATTGCTGAACGTATAGATGCTATTTTAGATCCAAAATAAAACACTCACATCATATAAACAAAAAAGCCTCCAATTTGGAGGCTTTTTTGTTAATGCATTTAATATTTATTCGGCACAAATGTTTGATAATCCATTGGGGGTCTTACATAACTCTTATTCTCAGGTAATGAAGGTAATTCAATTGGTTCTAAATTCATTTTTTTATATGGAATCTGACTTAAAATATGACTTATACAATTAAGCCTTGCTTTTTTCTTATTGTCTGCATCAACAACATACCAAGGCACTTGTTTGGTATCTGTATGAGCAAACATAGCATCTTTAGCTTTTGAATATTCCATCCATC
>NZ_JBFLKT010000020.1:0-3119 GCF_040883305.1 Lutibacter sp. | reverse complement strand
TTGTTGTTTTTCAACTTATCTAAACTAAATGTTCTTGTTTGATTGCTTCTTACCCACATTGGTAAAGTTTCAGTAACCAACATTCGGTTAGATAAAAGAGGTAATACATTTTGCTCACCATCTGAAAATTCACCAGCTTTTGCTACTATGTTATATTGAATAGCTTGAACATTATTAGGAATTGTTAATGACCAAATTATGTTGGTGTTTCCTTTTGCATCAACTAAAAAGTTTTGCTGGTTACTGAGCGGAGTCGAGGTAACAGTTTGCATTAATTCATTTGTAATATCTTTTCCAGAAATAGCATCTGTTAATACTAATTGCGCAATTCCGTTGAGCGATTTATCAGTTAAATTTGAAATTTTACTTGAAAATTGCAACACATCACCTTCACGTAGAAAACGAGGTGGATTTGGCAATACCATCAATTCTTTTTGTGTTACAGTTGTTAAAGTTTTAGTAGCGGAAACCAGTTCCTTTGTATGCGCTAATAATTGCAATTTCCATTGTGTTAACGCTTCTGGAATTGTAAAACTAAAACTTACGTTTCCATTTGTATCGGTTCTTAAATGCGGATAGAAAAATGCAGTTTCATTAAAGTTTTTACGAATTTTTACGGCTGACAAATCAGTTTTTTCAGACTCAACTGCACCAACAATTTCATTCTTTTTTTGATCGCCAAATCCAACAGTTACAACTTCATCAAGATCTTGTTCGGTTTCTACCATAGCTATTTCTTCAACCTCTACGTCATCATTTACAAGTTGCATTTTTCTTGCTGATAAGCCTCTAATCATAATTTGATTTGTGTTAAATCTAAAACCAAACCAATTTAAAGCATCAAAATGTTGTTGTATTTGTCCGTAATATGCACGGTCTAAATTGTTAATAGCAAATTGTTTATTTCCAAAACTTTGATGCGCTCTTCTATTGGTTTGAGCATAATAAACAGGATAAGAAATTGGATTGAATTGCCAATTATGTGATTTAAACTGGTCTAAAGAAGCATCGTACATACTTGCTAATAATTCCGCAGCAACTTTTTCATTTTTTTTACCTTTTAGTTTAAAACTCCAGGTTTCCTGTTGTCCAGGAAGTAATTTATCTCTAAATGTTTGTGTTTCAATTTCTAATTCTTTTACAGGATACGGAACAGAAACAGGTAAAGTACCGCTTTCAAAAGAATTAAAATTGGTAAAACTATAATGAATTGCAAATCCGCCTAAATCGCTTTTTGTTATAGGAATTTCTAGCTGTTTAATTTCATTATTTAAATGAATTGTTTTAGTATCAATTATTTTTTTATCTTTTTCAATATCAATAGTTACAGTGATATCTTTTGAAGCTGAACCAACTTTTAAAATTGCAATTTCGTTAGGTTTATAACTTGATTTATCTAAAGAAATAGAAAATAATTGATTGTCTGAAACTTGCTTATCATTTTTACTAAATACAGTAATTAGTTGTTTGTCTGTAATTATTTGACCGAATTTATCGTTATTTTCTGAAACAATAATATAGTTGCCAGATTCCCATTTTTTGATATTTTTAAGCGCAATTTCATTGCTGTTTGCTGTATTAAAATCGCTTTCAAAAACAAGTATTCCTTTTTTCCAATTAGATACATTGTCTTCATTTGAAAAAGCTTCATGGGGAAATTTATTTTTAAAATCTTTAACTGTATAAAGTTGATAATCTGGAGCAGTCCAAGCTCGTTTTCTTAAAACTGAATTTGGAGCTTCTAATTTGTATATTTTAAGAGTTCCTTTTGCCGAAACAGGTTGATTGTTTAAATTTTTTGTTTCAATTTTAAGTAAATTATCTTTATTATTTTTATCGATAATTGCGGCGATATTAATTTCAGTAATTAACGCGTGATAGCCTATTTTTACTAATGTTGAGGCACTTCTAGTTTCACCATTTATATCTGTAACATCGGCGGTAACTTCATAATAAAAAATTGGTAGATTCTCTTTATTTATACTTTTGTCTGCCAATGCTTTAAACGTAATAATGTAATCTCCATTTTCGTTTGTTTCTGTTTCTCCGTGTATAATTTCCTGAGGTTCTGAAGGTGTGAAATATGGTTTATGCCAATAGTACCATCTAGGATATTGTACTTTTCTATGAACACGATACGTTACTTTTGCATTGGTAATAGTACTGCCAGCAAAAGCAATTGCGCTTCCATTTATGCTAATGGAGTCATCAATTTTATAAGTTTTAGTTACAGGTTTAAAAGTGGTCTCGAATTTGGGTCTTTTATATTCTTCAACTGAAAAATAATACCGTTGATTTGTCAATCCTAGTTGGTTTAATTGAATAGAATAGTTTCCTAAAAGTCCGTTGTTTGGCAATACAAATTCCCCACTAACAGCACCAAATTCGTTGGTAGTTAAATCAAGCTCACTTATTTTTTCATTATTAACATTATAAAGTGAAGCAGTTACTAGCTCATCGGCATAAGGAGAAGATTTTTCGTCCTCTTTTTCAATAAATATTCCCTTAAAAAATACTGTTTGACTAGGTCTGTAGATGCTTCTATCTGTAAAAATAAATGGTTTTATAACACTATAATTTTTGCTTTCAGTATAGCTGTTATAATTGCTAAAATAATAATCTCCAAAACGAGCTTTATCCTTGTTATTTTTAATTGAAATTATAACATTTCTATGTGATTTTGTTGCGATAAAATTCAGCTGACCATTGTTATCTGTTATATAATTTTTATCAATTAAATTATTATAGCTTCCTGTATTATAGTTTTTTATGTTCACTTTTGCCCCAGAAATTGGTTTCCCGTTATTTCTGTCAACAACTTGATATGTATAATTGTTATTTAGTTTATTTTCAACCAAAGCAAGATCTGTTACTTGAATAGTTGAGGTTGCAAAAAGGCTTTCAGCATTCAAATTTTTAAATGTAGAAGCGTACATTAAATAATGTCCGTTTGTTAAAGGTGGAATTGCAATTTCAGTTGTATGTTCTTGAAAATCGTTTTCGGTTTTTAAGGTTTGTTGAAAAGAATTTAATTGCTTTAGTTTTTTAAGAAATACAATTTTTTCGTTGTTATTATAAATCTTATTAAACTTAGCAATTTCTTTTTCTGAAATGTTGTA
>NZ_JBFLKT010000268.1:0-4155 GCF_040883305.1 Lutibacter sp. | reverse complement strand
TTGGTTTTGGTTTAATTTGGGCTTTGGTATTAATACATATTGTTAAATATCCTTTTTTTCAATTTGGCCCAAGGTATGCAACCGCAACTGGAGAGAGTTTATTAGATGGCTATAAAAAACTAGGAAAAGGCGTTTTACTAACCTATTTTATTCTAAACTTAGCTACAATGTTTACCATACAGGCTGCGGTTACTATTGTTACAGCTGGATTAGCAGCAACTCTGTTTGGAATTACTACAAACCCAGTTATATGGAGTATTATTATTACACTAATTTGTTTTTCACTATTAGTAATAGGGAAATATAAATTATTAGATAATTTAATGAAACTTATTATTATAACTTTAACAATAAGCACTTTAGTAGCCTTAACTATTGCTTATTTTAATTCAAACGCAACCCTAAATTTTACTCAAATATTACCTAAAGGAAGTATCGAAATAGGTTTTTTAATTGCATTTTTAGGATGGATGCCAGCACCTCTCGATGTTTCTATTTGGCAATCTCTTTGGGCAATTGAAAAACAGAAAGACAAGACTCTTAAGTTCAACACAAAGCAATCAATCTTCGATTTTAATATAGGTTTTGCTGGAACCTTAGTTTTAGGAATTTGTTTTGTTTCTTTAGGTGCCCTGATTATGTTTAATTCTGGTGAAACTTTTAGCAGTAGTGCCGTAAAATTTTCACAACAACTCATACATTTATACACTAAAAGCTTAGGATCTGAAATGTATATTTTTATTGCCGCAGCTGCATTTACAACAATGTTTAGCACAACACTTACAACCTTAGATGCTTCGCCCAGAGCAATGACAAAGGCTTTTGATTTACTTACAAATAAATCTTATAAAAATATATATTGGTTTTGGATTGGCTTTCTAGCAGTTGGAACTATTGCCATTTTACTGTTTTTTATGTCTGAAATGGGCGTTTTAATTAAAATTGCAACAATACTATCTTTTTTAACAGCCCCTTTTTATGCTATCATAAATTTCCAATTAATATCTGGAAAACACACTCCGAAAGAATGGAGACCTTCAACTCCATTAAAACTATTAAGTTGGTTTGGAATTTTATTTTTAGTAGGATTTAGCATTTGGTATTTATTCAGTTTATAAATTCTTTGTATTTTTGCATTCAATTTTGAATGAAATGAGCGAAGAAACAACAACCCCAACAGAAAAGAAAATACAAAAGCCAAAATGGTTACGTGTAAAACTGCCTGTTGGAAAAAAATATACGGAATTAAGAAATGTAGTTGATAAATACAAATTAAACACTATTTGTACAAGTGGAAGCTGTCCTAATATGGGCGAATGTTGGACTGAAGGTACAGCAACTTTTATGATCTTAGGGAATATTTGCACACGTTCTTGTGGATTCTGTGGTGTAAAAACCGGAAGACCAGAAACTGTAGATTGGGAAGAACCAGAAAAAGTTGCACGTTCTATTAAATTAATGAATATTAAACATGCCGTAATTACATCAGTAGATAGAGATGATATAAAAGATGGTGGTTCTATTATTTGGGCAGAAACTGTAAATGCCATTAGAAGAGCAAATCCAAATACTACTCTAGAAACTTTAATTCCAGATTTTCAAGGAAATACCACTAACATTGATAGAATTTTGGCCGTTGCTCCTGAAGTAATATCTCATAATTTAGAAACTGTCAGACGCTTAACACGTGAGGTTAGAATACAAGCAAAATACGACCGAAGTTTAGAAGTTTTAAAATATATGAAAAACCAAGGTCAACGTAGAACTAAATCTGGTATTATGCTTGGTTTAGGTGAAACTGAAGCTGAAGTTATAGAAACTATGCAAGATTTAGCAAATGCTAAAGTTGATATTTTAACCATTGGCCAGTATTTACAACCTAGTAAAAAGCACTTACCTGTTAAAGAATTTATTACGCCTGAACAATTTGATAAATATAAGCAAATTGGATTAGAACTAGGTTTTAGACATGTAGAAAGTAGCGCTTTAGTGAGATCATCTTATAAAGCTCAAAAGCATTTAGAGTAGAATATTTTATTCTATTTTAAAGGAAAAGCATTAGGTTATTGCTGGTTTGCTATTTTTAGTTATAAAAAAAAACAGTTAAGTACCAAACTTTAAAATTGGCACTTAACTGCTATTTTTTAAATTTGTTACCTAAAGTTATTTTATTAATTTAAAGTATGGATCCACAGTATTGCTACCTATTTCCCAAACCTGCTCTCCGTTTAACCAAATAATGTTTTGCATTACACTGTTTGATGTTCTATTATAAACAACTTCTACAGTATCTGTATCACCTTCATTCCATTGAATATAGGTAATTGGTTTTTCAGATGTTTCTGTATGGTTTAGAGTAATTCCAATTCTGTACTCATTTTCGTGTTTAAATACTAAAAAATTTCTTGAGTTAGTCAAATTTGGGTTATAAACATTTACTTTTTCCCCGTTGATAACATAAAATATTCTAATGCTTTCTGTATCTATTTTATTAGGGTTTTCAGGGTTCAATAAATCTTCATTATTGGCGTTAGAAATAGAAAATTCCAAACCTGAACCTAAATAAAAAGCATCTATTGTATCATTAGATTTGTTACAAGCAATAAAAGTTGTTACCGCAAGTATTATTAGTAATTTTTTCATAATTATTTAAGGTATTATATTATAAATCATTTTTTTATCATTATTAAAATTATAAATATCAGGGTTAAAATTATCAAATGCAAACCAACCGTTGCTATCACCGTTTTGCCAACCCCAATTCATATTAAAATAAAGGTATCTAATCGAAGAACAATTATCAAAGTAGTATGTATAAGTTTGGTAACCATCGCATACCCACATATGACCAACAGAACCATCATCCCCTCTTAATATAACGGGTCTATTTGCAGAAATATTATTTATTACAATATGACGATCATAATTTCCATAGCTAGCTGAAGAGTAATTGAACTGACTTTTTAAAACAGTACCTATATTAACATCAGTAGAAGATACATTTGTTGCTGTACATGTATATTCAGGCCATTGGTTATTGACAGTACCTATAGCATTATGTATGTCTTCTATAAAATTTGCTGTTGTAGTTGTACCATACGTTAATGGCATTAAAGACCAATTATAACTTATAGGATACTCATGGTATTTCATTACCTGTGCCATAGCAATGGGTACACAACCTGTTAAAACCTGAAAATTAGTTCCACTACAAGTAATATAAGGTAATGCATCATTAAATCCACCACTTTGAAACCATTTAGAACTAAGCAATGGTTCCTTAATGTAAGTTACTGAATGCTCATTACAGTCTCCTGGATCTCCAGGTTCTGGTTCTTCAAATTTTCCAGAATTAATTTCAGTACCTGGTATTATTTGAATTCTTTCCCAAACTAGCTTTACTTTTTCAGATTGTTTTAAACTTGAATTTTGAATTTCGGTTATTTGTTTTTTAGCATCATTTATCCAAAATTTTAATCCAAGAGGATTATTGTTTACGTCAAGGGTAAATTTGCCTTCCTCAGATAACGCAAGTATTGGTTGAATTCTGTTGTCCGCAGATAAAAGAATAAATCCTCCTTCATTATAATTTATAACGTAAAATGAAGTTTTTCCTTTTTCATTCTTAATTTCATCAATTGTCTTAACAGTTTTAGTTATAGAAATAGGTGTAATGCTTTTACTTGCATTAGTATTGCCTTTAGTTTCAAAAGTAATTACCCTGGCAATTTCTTTTGCTATTGATAGTTCTACAAAGTTTTCTTGTGTTTTAATATTTGCATTTTCTAACTCAACATCATTCGAACAAGAATATACGGATAATAGAATAAAAATAATAAATGTTGACAGTTTTACTCGTTTTAATTTTTTCACAGCTTTTTTAAATTTAAATTTATTAAACATTTAAACATTATATAATGATTTTTATCATATAATCAATTTGTAACTCCAGAACAGTTTGATAAATACAAAAAAATAGGCTTAAAAATGGGCTTTAGACACGTAGAAAGTAGCGCTTTGGTTAGATCGTCTTATAAAGCTCAAAAACATTTGGAGTAATTAAACAATACTATTTAGTTTAACTTTTAATTAACAATAGTAGCCTGTTTTTTGGCACGAGTATTGCTTTAAAGTAAACGAAGCAAAGAAGTTGTT
>NZ_JBFLKT010000267.1:0-3746 GCF_040883305.1 Lutibacter sp. | reverse complement strand
GGACCGGATAGAGGAATAACTACATGTCAGCTGCACATGCGTACTTTTAAAGATGGAGATACTATTTATATTGAGCCTTGGAGAGCAAAAGCATTTCCAGTAATAAAGGATTTAATTGTAGATAGAATGGCGTTTGAGCGTATTCAACAAGCGGGTGGTTATATTTCTGTAAATACTTCAGGAAACACACAAGATGCAAATGCAATTCCAATTTCAAAATTGAATGCAGATTTATCTATGGATGCTGCGGCTTGTATTGGTTGTGGTGCTTGTGTTGCTAGTTGTAAAAACTCGAGTGCTATGTTATTTGTTTCTGCAAAAGTATCTCAGTTTGCTTTATTACCTCAAGGTAAGGTTGAAGCTGCAGACCGTGTAAGAAATATGGTGAAGCAAATGGATGATGAAGGGTTTGGTAACTGTACCAATACTGGAGCTTGTGAAGTAGAATGTCCTAAAGGAATTTCATTAGAAAATATTGCACGTATGAACCGTGAATATTTAAAAGCAAGTATTTAGAATACATTTTATATAATAAATTTTAAAACCTGTTTCAATTCTGAAACAGGTTTTTTGTTGATAAATAGTCTAAAACATTATTTTTATACTGAAAATAAAAAATTGCTATTCCTTATTTTTGGTAAACGCATTAAAATTAATGAGAAATATAATTGTAACTGTTGTTTTTGTGTTTTTTTCTAGTTTGGTTTTTTCACAAACCGAAATAAAAAGCAATAATTTAATTGATAAGCAATTAGATACAACTGCTGTTTTTTCTAAAATTGAAAATTTTATAATTGACAAACAATCAGATTCTGCAAGATTTTATATTTCTAAATTTGGTAAAAATGAATATTTAGAATCATTATCTCGAATTTTAAATAACACACAATCTTATAGTGATTTTTACAAGTTAGCAACAGAAATTAACAATAGAAGCACAACAGATTTAGCATATTTTAGTAAGTTAAATTCAATAATACCAATACCAAAAATTATTGACTTAGATTATGTATATGTAAAGTGGTTATTCATAACTAAATTAAGAAATAATTCAAAAATTGAAGAAGCTTCCATAGAAAATAATTTATTAGAAACGTATATTCAAAATTTTAAGAATTTAGAGGATGTAAATATTCAAAAAGCGAAACTGCTTTTAAGCACGCATCAGATTGTACTTTTCTTAATTGAAAAGAACATTAAAGAAGGAAAAACACTGAGTTTAAAAGGCTTGGAAAAGGCTAAGGAGATAAATGATAACGCACTTCAAGTTATTTTTATAAATCATTTATGTGATTTTTTAATAGAAGAAAGAAATCTTGATGAGTATATTAAAATGAGCGAATTAAGCCTATCATTAGAATCAGATGCAGAAAAAAGGAGTCCATATTATATCCAAACTTTAGAAAAATTAATTGATGCGTACTTATTTAAAGGGGGCTATGAAGAGAGGGTTAATGAGCTAATAACAATTACATATAATAACGAGAACGCTAGAATATTTAGTTATTCATTATACGCTAATTTTTTAAGAACTTTAGATGAAAAATCACCGATTACAACATCAATTTTCAATCAGTTTGAAGTTACAAATTATATTGATTTTTGTAAAAAAATAAAGGAATTAGGTACTGATAAGTTAGATTCTAATCTGTTTTATTTTTTATTAGACCAATGTTCTCAATTATTGGAAGCTAAAGGTTTTTTAAAGGAAGCAATTCAATATAAAAATACAAGTATTATTTTAACGCGTAAAATTTATTCAGAAGATTTATCCAGTTCTTTAGCGAATTACCGAACAGAACAGGCTATTAAGCAAAAAGAAATTGAAATTACACATGAAAAGGAAAAATCACAATTATTTGCAATTATAATTGGCATGGTTTCTTTAGGATTAATTGTGTTGGGATATGTTATTTTTAAAAAAACAAAACAACAAAAAATACTTAGAGAAAAAAACACCGAAATAAAATTCCAACGCGATCAAATTAAGGAAAAGGAAAAGGAAAAGAGTTTATTGTTAAAAGAAATACATCATAGAGTAAAAAATAATTTTCAAATTGTTTCAAGTTTATTAGAATTACAAACTAAAAATATTGAAGATGAAAAAGCGTTAGAGTTAGCGAACGATGGTAAAAACAGGGTAAAATCGATGGCTCTAATTCATCAAAAATTATATCAAAATGAAAATAGTTTAATTAATTTTGATGAATACATTAGGCAATTAGTGAAAGAGCTAACATCTATGTATGCTTCAAACTTAGAAATAAAAACCAACATTAATACAGAAGAAATTTTGTTTGATGTTGATACAGCAATTCCTTTAGGTTTAATAATAAATGAGTTAATAACAAATGCTTATAAATATGCTTTTTCAAATGAGCATGAAAATATATTAACAATTTCAATTAATAAAGAAACTACAGATTTTTATAAATTAGTAGTTTCAGATAATGGGCCAGGTTTAAAAAAGGATTTTAATTATAAAACAGCAAAAAGTTTAGGACTAAGATTGGTAAATAGGTTAGTTAGGCAATTACAAGGAACTTTAAATTTGGAAAATCAAAAAGGAGCCAGTTTTGAAATTTTATTTAAAAATACTTATTTAAGAAGTCAAACAGATTAATTCTAAAAATGGATAAGATTAAAATTTTAGTGGTTGAAGATGAAATTATTATTGCAGATAATTTGTGCGATGTAATTGAAGAATTGGGTTATGAAGCTTTAGAACCAGCATTAAATTATACAGAAGCACTAGAATTTATTCAAGAAAAAAAGCCAGATTTAGCTATTTTAGATATACAATTAGGCGGTAAGAAAACGGGAATAGATTTGGCTAAGGAAATAATTAAAAATTATAATTTTCCGTATATTTTTTTAACTTCAAATTCAGATGAAGCTACAATACGAGAGGTTAAAGGGCTAAATCCACCAGCTTATTTAGTAAAACCATTTACGAAGGAGGAATTATATGCTTCCATTGAAATTGTGTTACATAATTTCTTGGAAGAAAAACTAAAATCAAACGATAAAAGTGAAGCTTCTAAAGATTCAATTTTCACAAAAGACAAAGGTATTTATAAAAAAATATTGCTAGAAGATGTGCTATTTTTAAAAAGTGAACATGTTTATACAGAGCTTTATCTTAAAAACAACAAAAAACAATTAGTTAGAGCAAGTTTAAATAGCATTATAGATAAACTAAACTCAAATTTCATAAGAGTGCATAGAAGCTATGTAATTAACATTAATTTTATAGATGAAGTTAACAGTTCTAATCTTAAAGTAGGTGGAGACGTAATTCCAATTGGAAATACTCATAAAGACGATTTATTTAACAGGTTAAATTTTATTTAATTTCAGAACATATTTTATAGAGAACATAACATTTTTTGAAGGCTTAAGCTATTCATAGCTTATATTTACTTCATAATTATGTAAGATTTTAAAAATTTAGTAAGGGGTTATTGTTATATCGAG
Organism: Lutibacter sp.; assembly: GCF_040883305.1. Classification (GTDB taxonomy): domain Bacteria; phylum Bacteroidota; class Bacteroidia; order Flavobacteriales; family Flavobacteriaceae; genus Lutibacter. Next base: position 269 of record NZ_JBFLKT010000267.1, on the reverse strand, counting down.
AGGTTGATATAGTAAGACTTTAAAAAACCTATTTCAGTTTTGAAATAGGTTTTCTTTTATAATAATAAGTTTTTGTAAATTTATTGCTAAAATCTAAATAAAATGCCAACATGCAAATTTCCATTTCAATCTAAACTTCCAGAAGTACCAACTTCAATATTTTCAATAATGAGTGCTTTAGCTCACAAAGAAAATGCCCTAAATTTATCGCAAGGATTTCCAGATTTTGAAAGTGATAAAAAGCTAATTGAATTGGTGAATAAGGCTAT
>NZ_JBFLKT010000266.1:0-7279 GCF_040883305.1 Lutibacter sp. | reverse complement strand
GTTACAAAATAATTAAAATATTATAAAAGCTCAGGTAAATTTTTTACTTGAGCTTTTCCATTTTAAAAATTAAAATAATGAGTACAGAAAAAAAATCGTTTTTTGGAGTAATGAAGTCTTACAATAAGAACTTCTGGGTAGCAAGTGTAATGGAACTTTTTGAACGTTGGGCATGGTATGGACTATTTGCCGTATTAGCACTATATCTTACTGGATCTACTGATGATGGTGGATTAGGTTTTACACACACCGAAAAAGGTCAAATAATGGGTATTGTTACTGCAATATTGTATTTACTTCCTATGATTACTGGTGTAATAGCAGATAAAATTGGGTATAAATTGTCATTAATAATTGCTTATATTGTACTTGGTTCAGGATATTACTTTATGGGTGAAGTTTCTAGTTACACTTCTGTATTCTTAGTATTCCTTTGGGTTGCGGTTGGAGCTGCAATGTTTAAACCTGTAGCTTCGGCTATTATTACAAAAAACACAGACAAGTCTAATTCAACTTTAGGATTTGGTATTTTTTATATGATGGTAAATATTGGTGGTTTTATTGGACCGGCATTTTCATCAACTTTAAGAACACAATACGGTTGGAAAATAGTTTTTCTGCAAGCAGCAATTGTAATTGCCATAAACCTTTTAATTTTAATTTTCTTTTATAAAGAAGGAGAAAGAGTTAAAAAAGTAGAATCTATTAGTGAAGCTATTAGCAGTTCTTTAAAAAATATTTGGGAAGCTGTTAAAGATAGCCGTTTATCTGTATTACTTGTAATTATGGTTGGTTTTTGGACTATGTTCAATCAATTGTTTTATACATTACCTACTTTTATTGAAGATTGGGTAAATACAAAAGCGTTACACGATTCTATTGCTCAAGTATCACCTTGGATAGCAAGTGCTATGAGTGGTGGTGGTGATTCTGTAAATCCTGAAATGCTTATTAATTTAGATGCTGGGTCTATTATTTTATTTCAATTAGTTGTTTCATATTTTGTTTTAAAAATTAGACACGTAAGTGCTATGATTACAGGATTTATTATAGCTTCAATTGGTATTGGGATAACTTTTTATACTGGAAACGGACTTTATACTATTTTAGGTATTATGATTTTTGCAATTGGTGAAATGATGACAAACCCAACATTTTCTTCATTTATAGCTTTAATTTCTCCAAAAGGAAAAGAAGCACTTTATATGGGAACCTATTTTTTACCTATCTTTTTAGGTAACTTTTTAACAACTTTTGTTTCTGGTAATTTATACCAAGCATGGTCAGATAAATTAAGTTTATTGCAAACTGAAATGACTAATAGAGGTGTGCAAATGCCTGAAGTAACCAAAGAGTTTACTAAAAATGATTATTTTGCTTTGGCTTCTGAAAAATTAGAAATGACACAAACTCAAATGACACAGCTTATTTGGGACACCTACAACCCTAATAAAATTTGGTATGTAATTGTTGGAATTGGAATAGTTACTATTTTGGCTTTGACAATTTACGATAGAGTTGTTATTAGACCAAAAGAAGCAGCTCAAAAAGCAGCTTAATTTAAATTATTTATTCTTATGAATTCATCAAAAAACGAATTTTTTGAAACCCAAGTATTAGGGCATCCGTCAGGATTGTTCGTCTTATTTTTCACTGAAATGTGGGAGCGTTTTTCATTCTACGGAATGCGTGCCTTATTGGTGTTGTTTTTAGTAAGCGCATTAGGAATTGGCGGTTGGGATTGGCCACGTGAAAATGCTTTAGCATTGTATGGAACCTATTTAGCATTGCTATATTTAACACCTATTATTGGAGGGACTTTAGCTGACAAATACTTAGGAAACAGACGTGCAATAATTATTGGAGCTGTTATTATGACCTTGGGCCATGCAAGTATGGCTATTGAATCTAATCCTTTTTTCTTATATTTAGGATTGGGTTTATTGGTTATTGGAACTGGTTTTTTTAAACCAAATATGAGTTCTTTTATTTCAATCTTGTATAAAGATTTCCCAGAAAAAAAAGATGGAGCTTACACTATATTTTATATGGGTGTAAACGCAGGTGCTTTTCTTGGAATTATGCTTTGTGGGTATTTAGGTGAAATTTTAGGTTGGAGCTGGGGATTTGGACTCGCTGGTATTTTTATGTTGCTTGGTTTATTACAATTTACATTTGCTCAAGGTATTTTTGGAGATATTGGAAAAAAACCAAATAAGATTGATAAAACAATTGAAACCGATGATCATACTGAAATTGAAGATAAATTAAACCCGTTTACTTTAATAGATAAAATTCTAATAGTTATTGTTTCTATAACCGGATTAACTTGGGTTATAAATGATCCATTATCTAAAATTGGTGATACTAATTTTTTAGAATTTTGGGGAACAGATTATTCTGGGCATACTATAATAGTAACCCTCATTTTATTTATTTACTTATTGGGTTCAAGAATTTTAAGATATAGTCCAATTACAAGAGATAAAATGTTGGCTGTAGTAGTGTTTGCCTTTTTTATTATATTCTTTTGGGCGTCATTTGAACAAGCAGGAGGATCTATGAGTATTTTTGCTAAAGATTATACTAGTAGAATTTTATCTGGTAGCAGTGCCTTAATTTTTAATATTATTGACATTATTATTACAGTTGTTCCTATTGGGATTATCACTTGGGTACTCTTTTTATTATTCAAACAAACCTTCAAAAAATATTTTATTTCAAATTTAATTTTAGCATTTAGTTTTATATTAATTTGGGGAATTGTAATCTGGAAAATATATAATAATTTCAACACATATTCATATGAAATTACGTATCAAACATATCATTTAAATGAAGATGATAAAAAAACGTTTACAATTACATCAGAAACAATAATTCCTGAAAATGCAATAGTTTCTGAAAAATCAACAGTAATTCGTTCTTCAAATGATTTTGTTAAAAACGACAAAATATCTATTATTGATATTGATAAAAAAGGTGTGAATTTTAAATATTTAACAACAGAACAAGCTGAGTTAATAAGTACAAACATTCCTGCTTCTATTAATCAGAAAAAAGAAAATGAAATTGAAATTCCTGCAACCTGGTTTTTAATCTTAAACTCGTTGTTTATTATTGCCTTTGCTCCGTTATTTTCTAAATGGTGGGAAAGTAAATACAATCCTAAACCAGCTAATAAATATGCTATTGGTCTATTTTTCTTAGGAATTGGTTTTGCATTTTTGGCTTATGGAGCATCTGGTATTCCTCAAGGTGCTAAAACAGCTTCCGTAAGTATAATTTGGCTTATTATGGCTTATTTATTTCATACACTAGGAGAACTTTGTGTATCGCCCGTTGGACTATCTTATGTTAGTAAGTTAGTACCTGCGCGTATGATTGCATTTATGTTTGGAGTATGGTATTTAGCTTTAGCTATTGGTAATAAAACTTCTGGAAAAATGGGATCAATGATTGATGATATTACAGCAAAATATGATATCTCAACTTTCTTTTTAATATTCACCTTTGTACCAATAATTATCGGAGTTATAGCACTTTTAATGAATCCTGTTCTTAAAAAATTAATGCACGGTGTTAAATAAATTTCAAAAAAGGTTGTAATTTTGGCAACGTTTTTGCGTCAAAATTAGAAGTCGCAAATTAAATAACTAAAAATGAAGAAACTACTTATATTAACAATTGCTTTTTGTAGCATCTCTGTATCAGCTCAAAAAATTAATTGGATGAGCCTGGAAGAAGCCGTTGCTGCACAAAAAGAAACGCCTAAAAAAATATTTATTGATGCCTATACCGTTTGGTGTGGTCCTTGTAAAATGTTGGATAAAAACACCTTTAGTAATAAAGATGTTGCAGCTTATGTAAATGAAAATTATTATGCTGTAAAATTTAATGCTGAAGGAAACGAAACTATAAACTTTAACGATCAAACTTTTAAAAACCCAAATTTCGACCCAAATAAATCTGGGAGAAATAGTTCGCATCAATTAGCTGGTTATTTTGGAGTAAGAGCTTATCCAACTATTATATTTTTAGATGAAGAAACTAATTTAATTGCTCCGTTACCTGGTTATAAAACACCTCAACAATTTGAGTTGTATTTAAAATTATTTAAAACAGATGATTATAAAAAAATAACGGCACAAGGTGATTGGGAAAACTATCAGAATAATTTTACGTATGAATTTAAAGAGTAAATAGACTCGCAAAAAACTATTAATCAGCGTATTAAATAGTTGCCAATGCGGATTTTACTTTTTTCAAGTAAAATGTGGCAATCTCACTATAAATAAACAGATTTCCACAGTCGTCCCTCCTTCGAAATAACGGAAACGACTGATATTCAGTTATATTCATGTTTACTTATATAAATTGGTTACCATTTTATTCTTTAAGTATAAAAGCTCCTTTTTGCATGGTATTGTAAAAAGGAGTTTTATTTTTCATACAGGTTTCCTCCCACTTGTCTGCATAACTTCTGTAGTTTGAAGCATCAGCAATTAAAATTTTTGGTTGGTGTATTTTTAACAAACGTTCTAAATTAATTTTTGGAGAATTATGCAATACAATAATGGAAGGCTTAATACTCTTAAAATTATACATTCCCAAACTATCAATTACCAAAATAGTTTCATTATTAAAGCGATACAAATTTTTAAAACCCTTAAATTTATTCGAATCATTTAAGCCTGTGCCTAAAACATAAGCCGTTAAACTGTATAAATTTTGAATTGAATCTTTTGAACTGTAAATACTTAAGTCCGTTCCAAACCTGCTCGCTAAAACGGAGGTTCTGTTTTCATTAAAAACAATAAATTCGTTAGTTGCTTGGAGCTTATTCTTTTCAAAAATAAGCACAGTTTGTACACTAATAAAAGCAAGTAAAACCAACACTAATCTATTGAATGTCTTCTTTTCTATCCATTTGAAACTTAAAAAAATAAAACTATAAAGTGCACACATTAAAACTAATGAAAGTGCAATATCTTTGATTATAAAAAAATGTTGATTTGCAATCCACTCCACAAAAGCATTCATTAACCTAATAATATTTATAAATATATCGGCTAAAAATTGTGGTAACAGTTCAAAAACTGACAATGCTATTACTACTATTCCAGAAATTAGAATAAATCCTAAAAAAGGAATAATTACTAAATTTGAAATAAAAAACAAGCCTGGAAATTGATGAAAATAAAAAATACTTAAAGGTAAGACACCCAATTGCGCTGCTAAAGAAACTGCAAGCAGTTCCCACATTTTAAAAACAAACCTATTTTTAGGAGTCCATAAATTCACAATTTTTGGCTGAATCCATACAATTGCAAAAACCGCTAAATAACTTAATTGAAAACCAACTTCAAACAAATAATAAGGATTAAAAAGCAATAAAAAGAACATTGAAATAACCAGCGTATTGTAAATATTTGAGGGTTTATTTAAATGCATTCCAATGGCAATTGCAGTAAACATTGTTACAGCCCTAACAACAGATGGCGATAAACCTGCAATAACAGCATACATCCATAACAAACAAATAATAAGTATGCTTGCAAGGACTTTTCCATTTTTTAAATAGTGAAAAGGTTTAAATAAGAACATCAGAATTAATAAAATAATGCCAATATGCAACCCGGAAACTGCTAAAATATGAATGGCACCTGCATCTGAATAACTTTCAAGTAAATCTTTTGAAATAGTTTGTCGTTGCCCCAATAGTAATGCATTTACAACAGCCAATTCGTTATCTTTAAACCCATTATTTATTAATGAAACTGTAACCTTCTTTCTAAATTTAGCCGCTAGACTTTTTATAGAATAAGCTGCTGTTGGCTTTTTTAGAAATTGATTGGTATCTATATATAACTGATGATAAATCTGTTGATTTTTTAAGTATTTTTTGTAATTAAATGCATAAGGATTTAAAGGTATATTTATTTCATAAAATGAAGCATTCACAACTAAATTGTCACCGACATTTAAAACAGTTTCAGTACTGTCTTTTTCAATATTAAGGAGTATGTTACCAAGAGTTTTAGAGTTTCGAAATTGAATTACTTCAGCTTCATATTTAAAATAATTTAACGAAGGTTTTAGTTCCTTTTTAATTGAAATTGTTGCAATGTTATTAGTTGAGACTTCAAAACTTTCTGCATTAGAATAATGTTGTTGTTGATGTAACTGATTTTTAAAGGTAATTGCAGAAATTCCGACAAAAAATGCAATTGCAAATACAAGACTTGTAAAAAATAAATTTGACTTTAGTTGGCGGTTTGTATAGACATATAAAATAAAAAGTACTACTAATAATAAAGGGATAATTTTAAACAACAAATTTGTTTGAAAATTATAGGTGTTCCCAATTAAAATACCAAGTATTAAAAAGAACGTTAATTGAACAGGTATAAACTTTAAAAACTTAATCATAGCACGATAAAGCTACAAAAAAAATATAAGTAATCAAGATTTATATATTCGTTCAAATTCTTCTACTAATTTAGTAAAGAGACTGCGTTAAGTAACAAAAGTAACAAAATGACTTATGTCACTCTCCAAATTGCTGCTATAAAGTAATTTTGAGTACTTATAAAAGTATCATATTATGAAAAAATTAATGTTCACAAGCCTAGTAGTTCTTTTAAATATATTTGTATCTATAGGTCAGGAAATAGCACCATATATAAAAGTTACAGAAACTTCCGAAGGAATAGATCAAATATCTGAAACCGTTATTGATGCATTAAAAAACAACAACTTTACTATTTTAGGAACCTACAATCCTTCAAACAAAAAAACGTTAAAAGTTATTGCATTTACTAGAACAGATTTAAAAAATACCGTTATTAAAATTACAGACAGAGGCGCTTTAGCTGCAACTTTTAAAATTGGATTGATTGAAGAAAATGGAAAAACAATTGTTTCTTATACAAATCCAGATTATATTCTAAGAGCTTATTTAGGAGCTAATTACAATACTTTTTCAGGTATCTTTAAAACATTTAGTTCCGATTTAAAATCAAGTTTAACTGCTGTTGGAAGTGATTTTACGCCTTTTGGAGGAACTGTTGCAGCTCATAAATTAGGGAAATATCATTATAAAATTATGATGCCTTACTTTTCAGATCCAGTTACTTTAAATGAATTTTCGTCTTTTGAAGAAGGTTTAAAAACTATCTCTGCTAATTTAGCTGCTAAAAAAGGTAAAACAGTTGAAGTTTATAGGCTTGTTTATACATCTGAGAAAGTAGCTGTTTTTGGAGTTGGATTGCAAAGT
>NZ_JBFLKT010000265.1:0-5367 GCF_040883305.1 Lutibacter sp. | reverse complement strand
ATTGGCTCTGAAATTTCAGCCCAATCACCAATCGGTGTAAAAACCATACTTTCAGTTAAATTATCTATTGGTTTGTTATTTGCGTCTACCACTTGTGCATATAATGCAATAAGTCTTTTAATATCGGGACGTAAACTTCGCTTATTATTTGGGGCCGTTTCAAATACAATTTTTGGTTCTCCTCCAGCATTTATCTGGATATCTTTTTGGTATTGATGTCCTTCAGCATTGGCAATAACGGTAATTTTAAACTGATTTTCCTTAGGTTGATCTTTAAGAACTAATTTACATTGCAAAGGAGTTGTTCCTCTATTAGGTTGAATGTGTAAAGCTGGTTCTGGATTAATTATTTGAATAGCAGCATTGATACTTTTTTCAGAGGTTTCGGTAATCTTAATCACTCTAACTTCTAAGTTACCTTGTTTTTCTTCTGAAAAATCAAATTCTTTTGTACTAAGTTGTAAAATATAACCTGCTTTTTCTTCTTCTTTTTGTTTATTTTCTTTTTTATTATTCTTGGATTTTTTTAATTTTTTTCTAATTGCTACAACTGCTGCACCTATAGCTGCTCCGCCAATAACCACTTCCCAAGGGATATCGCTTGGATTCGGTTCGTTAGTTTTTTTTGATTGATTATTCTCAGATTTAGTCTTAACATCACTATCTATTTTCTCGGTCAACATTCCTAGTCCTCCACAGTTATTACAGTACAAAACATATCCCTTTTTGTCCTCATCTATCCATTGAGGATTTTCGTGACCACATTTATTACATTTCACATCATACTTAACTTTTGTCCTCTCCTGACTATACACCCATCCTGAACCAATCAAAAGGAGCACAAAAAATATGTAAAAATGAACCTTAAATATCGCTAAAAAATGATTTCTTAAAACACCTTCAAAACATCTAATTGAAGAATAAAAAGAACTACAGCAAGAATTAAAAGAAGAAATTTGAAAAATTTTCATAACCAACTAATAAAAAACTCAATTAATACTGGGGTTATTAATGTAAATAATTGATTTTTTAACTAGTAGCTTCGTAAATTTACAACTTGTTTGGTGATTTTCAAAGTGAAAGAGTACAAATAATAATGAATATTTATAATATTATTTGTAATGAAAGAAGGTTCTTAAAAAAATTAAAACCTGTAATTCTAAATTAATTTGCTTTACATTCCTAAAATTTTTCGACCTTCTTCGCTTACCATACTATTATTCCATAGTGGATGAAAAACTACATCAACAACCGTTTCAAAAGTAGGGTGTTGTTGTTTTATGGTTTCTTTAATATTTGAAATAATGGTTTCACCTAATGGACAAGCAGGTGTAGAAAATGTCATAACAATATTAATTTTTTCAGCTCCATTATAGTACAATTCGTAAATCAATCCTAAATCAATAATATTAATTTCAATTTCAGGATCCATTACTGTTTTTAACAATTCTAAGGTTGCTAATTCAAATTCTGCGATTTCAGTTTTATTCATTTTTAATGGGTTTTACGTTGTGTAAAATAATTTTAAACACATTTATATTATATAAAATTGTAACTAATAATAACATAATACTTCCAATTTTTAGTAACAATAAATTATTTGATAAAATTCCAATTGGCATAATAATTATAAAGCCTAAATACAAGTAAAATTGAATGCTTGCTATTTTTTCTGAATATAATTCTCGTGGCAATGGTGTTTTAGTTTTTCCAACTAATTTTTTATATTTTTCTAACCAAACAATAAACGGAAGGGTTTTATAAGTTTGCCCTAAAATTAAAGTCGTAATAAAACCAAATATTATTGAAAATCCGTAAAAAACAACAATGCGAGATAGTAATTGAAATTCCACATTAGAACCTACTATTAATACACTACTTATTATAATTGGTAATAGCACAGACACAATTGCCAACAAAGAATATTGCATACCAACATCTAATTTTTTTCGCATTCTTTTTTTGTAGGAATCAAAAATAAAAGAAACAAAAAATAGTACTCCTGAAGCAACTAACAGCCAACAAATACCTGTTAAAATTGAATTATTTATTAAAAACCAATTAATTGCAATACCAAGCAAACCTCCGTTAATTAAATAAAATGAAGCTTTTAGTTTCTTGAAATTTAATTGATGAGAAATTAAAAACATTGGAATTAATGTAGAACCTACACCTATAATCAATAGTAGAAACCATCCAATTAAACCAATTGTAGCGTGGATTTTTAAATAATGAATATGTGCTTCACTAAAAAAATTAAATTTAAAATTTAAAGCTATTAATGTTCCTAAAAGCTCGGTTAACAACAACCAAATAATTGCTGCAATTACAAATTTAGAGGACATGTTTTTTAATTCAGATTTTCTATAGGATAGTAGTACGTTTATTACAAAAAATAATAAGGAAATAAACATACACACCGAAGCATACGGTAATAACATTGTAAATGAAGCTACCCAAAAAGAATAACTTAAAAAAAGTACACTAAAAGCTGCCATCCAAAATGTAACTTTTGCAAGTTTTTCACTGAACAAAGCTGTTTCAAAAACTACAGGAATTAGTTGATACAACGCTCCAAAGATTATCATTGTTGCCCAACCCAAAATAGCCATGTGAGTTATGGCAATTAATTTGGTGTTAAAATAAACCTCTAACAAACTTGAACTTGAAAACACCAACATAATTGCCACAATAAAAAAGCTAATTGCTCCAAATATAAAATGAGGAACAACTACACCAATATGCGGTGCATTATTTGTTTTTAATCCGTTCAAAACTGTTTATTTCTTAAAAATTAATAATTGTAAATGATCTAACCTTCTTTTTTTGTAATGAATTTCAAAATTTCTTTCTTCCAATTCAGGAAGTAAAAATTGTGGTACTTTTTTATGATCTACAAACAAAGCAAAACCTTCTGGCAATTGTTCCAATTCTTCTAAAATAGTGGTCATTGGTTCTGGCATTTCTAAAGCACGCACATCAACACTTTTTAATTTCCCTGCAAAGGTTTTATAAAGTGAATCAAACTTTAAATTTTCTTGCAATTCATTTGGTTTTAGTTCTTCCTCAACATTGCTATCTTTTTTAAAAAATGTATGATAAACACCAGATTCTGGTTGTTCTGTCCAAGATTTAAAACCACTTTGTTCTAATTTAGTAATTAATGGTAGTGGCTGAAAAGAATTTATTATTTGCAGCGTTTGTTTATCTTTTAAGGTTTTTACAGTTTGCATTATTATATTAAAAGGATCACTTCCTCCACTTAAAACAGGACGAACATCTAAACAAACTATGTTATTATTTTTAGAATATGAAGTCATAATTGCATATTTAAATTTAAGAATAAAAGACTAATTTATCCTAAATCAAAATTACTTATAAATTATAAAGTATCATAATTTAGACTCAATAAAAATAAGATTTTATGACAGCCGTCATATTAAACAACTATTTCTTTAAATTTATCAAAATCCAAGCCTCCATAATTACCAGAACTCATTAACAACAAAGCGGTATTATTAAAGTTTTGGCTGAATAAAAACGATTTAAATTCATCTGGATTGGTATAAATTATTAAATCTTCTCTATTAAAAGCGTCTTTAATTTGTTGTTTTGTAACCTTTTCTAACTTTTTAATTTCTACAGCGTGCGGTGAATAAAACACGACAGCCATATCTGCACTATCCAAAGCACTTTGGTATTCTTTTAAAAAATCAGCATTTAAACTACTATATGTATGCAATTCTAAACAAGCCAATACTGTTCTTTCTTGGTACTGATTTTTAACAGCTTTGGTTGTTGCTTCAACTTTACTAGGAGAATGGGCAAAATCTTTAAACACAACAGTTGACTTACTTTCCGCAATTTTTTCCAGACGTTTACTTGCTCCTTTAAACGTAGCAATAGCTTCATAAAATTCATCTTCTCCAACCCCCATGTTTTGACAAACCCACTTTGCTCCAGCCATATTTTGTAAATTGTGTTTCCCAAAAAACTCTAAAGGCATTTCTCCTTCAGGAGTTTCAATAAAAGTGGTTCCGTTTACAATTTTAAAATCCGGTGTTCTGTATGGATACTTTTTTATAGGACGTTCAGAAGTTTCAACAACTTGTTTTACAATCTCGTCTTCTTCATTATACACCATAATTCCACCATTTATAAGTGAATTGGTGAAAATTGAAAACTGTTCAACATAATTTTCAAAAGTTGGAAACACATTAATATGATCCCAAGAAATACCGCTTAAAAGTGCAATATTTGGTTTATATAAGTGAAATTTTGGTCTTAAATCTATTGGAGAACTCAAATATTCATCTCCTTCTAACACAATAAATTCATTTTCTGAAGTTAATTTCACCATTGTTTCAAAACCTTCTAATTGGGCTCCAACCATATAATCAACATCAATTTCATGATAATTTAGCACGTGTAAAATCATAGAAGTTATGGTTGTTTTTCCGTGAGAACCGCCAATTACAACACGTGTTTTATCTTTAGATTGCTCATATAAAAACTCTGGATATGAAAATATTTTAACACCTAACTCTTTAGCTTTTAGCAATTCTGGATTGTCTGCTTTTGCATGCATTCCTAAAATTACTGCATCTAAATTACTTGTTATTTTTTCTGGAAACCAACCAAATGCTGGAGGTAATAAACCTTTCTTTTCTAAACGAGATTTAGAAGGTTGAAAAATTGTATCGTCACTTCCAGTAATTTGGTATCCTTTTTGTAATAGTGCTAAAGCTAAGTTGTGCATGGCGCTTCCGCCAATAGCAATAAAGTGTAAATTCATACGTATTATTAATTAATACGGTAAAAGTACAAATACGTAATTTAATTTTATAAATTTAATAGTTTCAATTACAAATTAATTTGTGTAATTCTTTAAAATAAGTTCATTATGAAAAAATTTGCCCTAATTATTATGTCTATATTTTTATTTTCTAACAATGCTAACGCACAACAACATTATAATAATTACGACAAATTATGGCTTAATGTTAAGCAATTTGAAACTAAAAAATTGCCAAAATCTGCTTTAAAAGTTGTTGATGAAATCTACAAAAAAGCAAAAAAAGAAAACAATACTCCACAAATAACAAAAGCTATATTATACCAATCTAAATACGCTTTAACGCTTGAGGAAGATGCGCAACTAAGCATTATAAATTCATTTAAAAATGAAATTGTTGCTTCAGAATTTCCAACAAAAAACATTTTAGAAAGTGTATTAGCAGACTTGTATTGGCAATATTTTCAACAAAACAGATACAGGTTTTACAATAGAACAGCTACTTTTGAAAAAGTTGATACTGTAGATTTTAGAACGTGGGATTTAAACACCATTTTTGAAGAGATTCATTT
>NZ_JBFLKT010000264.1:0-2735 GCF_040883305.1 Lutibacter sp. | reverse complement strand
GTAAAAATTTTACATATTAAATTCCGTTAGTGAAATAATAACTGGATTAAATGTTACTTTTAAATCTTGTTTTGCTGCATCATTTTTGTAAACTATTCTTGCATTTCCAGCAGTTTTCTTATTATTTAACATTGCAGAAATATCGGAGACTTTCCAACTTTCACTGCTTAATAAATAATTTTTACCGTGCAATCCATTTTTAACACTAGCACTATAAATTGCTTCTGCCACGTCTTTTACATCAACCAATGCAAATTCTGCATCTGTATCGTAAAGCATTTGGATAAATGGATTAGGAGCTATATTATTTTTAAATAAAAACTGCAAACCAGAAGAAGTAGAATCTTCTCTATTTGATAACGATTTTCCCATCACTCCAACTGGAGAAACACTTGTTATTTCTATACCTGTATTTGGATGTTCTTTTATAAATTTTTCTACGGATTGGTTTGCAATAAATTTAGCTTGTGCATACGGGTGGCTTTCCTCACTAATAAATGGCGTGTCATTTTCATCAAAAGTGTCATCTGGGCTTTTAGTACCTGCAGGCATTGGAAAATTTGTATTATAAGATGCTACTGATGCAACAAAAACTACCTTTTCAATAGTTGGGTTTTTATGAACCACTTCAAGAAAATTTTCTGTTCCATTAATTGTTGGGTCAAATAATTCTGTTTTTGGGTCTTTAACATCTAATTGAAACGGAGTGCCGCCATGAACCACTATATTACAACCTTTTACAAATTCTTTTAATTGCTTTTTATTCTCAACTTTTAGAGGGATAATTTCTAAGTTTTGTGCATTTGGTAATGCTTTTAAATGGATATATTTTTCTGTTTTTAATATATCTGTTGCCGAAACTCTTACCTTATATCCTTCCTGCAAAAACTTTTTTGTGGTGTGACTTCCAATAAACCCGGAACCTCCAATAATACCTACTGTTTTCATATTATCTATTTTTAGTTAGTTTAATTATTTACTCAGACTTATGCACTTCTAATTCAATTTCTATCATAAATTCTGGTATTGCTAACTCTTTAACTCCAAGCCAAGAGCCTGTAGGAAATTGTTTTGTATAAATAGAATTTCGATATCCAGCATTTTCAAGAAAAAGTGGCATATTGGTAGTGAAAATATTTTCTACAATTACGTCATCAAAAGTACAACCATAATGTTTTAATATTTTATCTAAATCTGCATAGCAATTTTTCATTTGTTGCTCAAAATTTCCTATTGCTGTTGGATTTCCTTCATCGTCCATACTTACCGCTCCAGAAACTTTAATACTATTTCCAATTTTAACGGCGTGTGAATATCCATAAGCTTTTTCTACTTCAGGACGCAACTGAAAATATTCAGGCTTTTCAATTTTAACAATTGTTTCATGTTTAGTTACTTTCATCGATTCTTTTTCTTTTTGTTCGCAACTTTGAAATGCAAAAGTCAGTGACAATAGAATTAAACTAAAAGTAAATTGATTAATAGTGTTAGTTAGTTTTTTCATAATCATAATAATTTAGTGCCTACTTTGGTTTTTTGGCTTATTCCTATTTGTTTTTTATTAGTCAAGTTGATTGTGCAGTGGATAGAATTCAGGTTGCGCATCAATGCCATGTTTCTTTGCCAATGGCACCATAACTTCTCCAAATTTTTGAAAGCCCTCTACTGATTCCCAGATGTCAACAACTAGCATTTCACTCTCTTTTATTGAGGCGAAATGATGTGGTCTTGATTTTAGTTTTATTTGATTTGCTCCTTTTAAATCAACTAATAAATTGTCATAAGATTTTGTGGTTGCATCTTTTAAGTGCACAATTGCTAATACTTTTTTCATTATTTTTAGTTTTAAAAAATATTTACTTACTCTAATCGGTTTTCGGGATCCCCGTTTAAAAACTGTATTTTAGTGAATTTTATAGGTTACAACTATCTAATAAAATCAATAATTAAATTCTTTAATTTTAAGGAATAAAAAATTTACTTATTACTTATATGATTAATATTAAATAGCTAAAAATGGGATTGTTTACTAATTTATTTCTTGTAATTATTAAGTGTAAAATAGCAATTTTAGAAAAACAGTTTCTGATATCATAATTTATTTTTATAGTTAGTAGTAGCTAAATATAAGAAAAATATGGATAAAACTTATTTAAATAATTGATTTACTTAATATTACAATTTAACATTAGTAACTTACACTGCTTACAACTCTTTAAGGAATGTAAAGTTGTTATTTTGAAAATATAATTTTCTAATATTTAAAGGTAATTTTATAGGTCAGAATTAATTAGCTCAATAATAGTATCAATATTTGTCAATATTGTTTTGAATTGTTTGATGTTTGTTCTTTCATTATAAATTTTTAGAAATGAAGCATATTCAATAGACAATATAATTTTATCAGAATTATTTTCTATTTTCAAATATTTTTTTAATTCAGGTTGATTCTTTAATCTTTCCTCAAAACCAGGAATTGATCCTGATAATCCAGTCTGATTAATATTATCCATATAATAACCATAGTTAAGATTGGCAAATTCAATAACCAATTCTTGACTGCGTTTTAATTCGGTCAATCTATTTCCTATATCTATTGGAATTAATTTTATATTTCCCGTATTTTCAAGTGTTTCAATAGTACTGTTTTGAAAAATAATATTGTCAGTTGCAAAGTTTAATTTATTTTGATTTTGTAGTACTTCTTTAACTAATAAGTTTGGTTTTTTATAGCC
>NZ_JBFLKT010000263.1:0-5806 GCF_040883305.1 Lutibacter sp. | reverse complement strand
TATGCTTAACACTTTTAGAAGCATGTGAAACTGCTTTTTTAGTAGCTTCTTCCCAACTTTTATCAGAACTTGCCATTACTTCAATAACTTTCATTACTGCCATATTCTTTTCTTTTTTAAATTAATAATACCTAAATGTACAAAATTTACTTATAACTAACAATCCTTATAGTTTACACTTTTAGATAATATTTTCTAATACTTAAAAGAAGTTTGTCAAATTTATTCTGGATTATATGTCAAAATAAATTCTTTTGGTTGTAGTTCATTATTTTCGGCAAGTACCTTGTATCCATTTTTTTGATAAAAATTTCGTAATGAAGCTTCCTCAATAGTAAGCCAAAACTTTTGATAAGAATTTAAACCATGAACTTTAGATAACCATTTTGAAGCCAATTGCTGATTTCTTTTTTCAGGAATTACCCATAAAAACCCGATATAATAATAATTTTCTGCGTATAAATAGTTGAATTTATTTTCAAAATCAGTACTGTTTGGATGTCCATTTTTAAACACAATTCCACCAGCAATTATAGTTTCATTTTCTTTAAAAACGTAAATTGATGCCGAGTATTTAAATTCCGCCCATTGTGGAGCAATAATATCTTGCCAATCTTGAGGTAACATATTAAAAAACTGTGTAGTGTTTTTTTCTAAACTACTAAATTCTAAAATCATACTTAACGATTTACAATAAACCCCAGGACATTAATTTATCCGATTCATTAAACCATCTATCGCCAATATCTGTTCTATAATAACTGTTATTAACAATTATATTATTAACGCGGCTGTACATTGTTTTTTGCGCATCTTTCATAGTTAATCCAGTTCCACTAACCATTAACGCAATGCCTGTGTTTCCTGTAATAAGCCATTCGCCATTAATGTTTTTTAGATGCATTGGATGTATGCCTTCTTTCATTTCTTTTTTAAAAATTACAACGGAATCTTTAGAAAACAAATCGAACGTTTTTTTATCGTCATACGGAAATGGAGGCACCACAATAAAGACTCCTAGTTGAAATCCTTTTTTAGCATTAATCGTAAAATTTTCTCCAATAGCAATTTTATATAACATATTTCCAACTGGTTCGTTAATTCCCGATTTTTGAATAAATATTTGTGGAAATCCAAATCTGGATGTAAACTCTAACGGATAAATTCCGTTTCCATTTACAATACAATTTATATCTATGTGTCCTCTAAAATCTTTTTTGGCTAAAGTGTTTTCAAACTTTTGAAGTGTACTATTAAAAATTGGGGATTCATCAGTCCAAAACATGCTACTTCCCATTTCTCCAGTAGAAACACCTAATTCCTTAGGAAACAGTTTTTTATGTTCAAATGTAATATTTAAAGGACGTAGAAATTCTTTTCCATTAAAAAAAGCACTTACTGAAATTTCCACACCTTTTACTTTTCTTTGTAACTGAAAATTCCCAAAATTATTTCCCCAAGATTTTTCGTAGGCTTTTAAAACACGAATTACATCTTTACCTTCATCATCACTTCCTACAAAAAGGAGTTGTTTTAATTCTTGTATTTCTCCGCAAGGCTTTATAACATAAGAGTCTGGGTGTTTTTCAACATAACTTATAGCATCTTCAAAATTTTGAAATTCTTTAGATGGAATAATTTTAACTTTGTGTTTTTGAAGTTCATCGTGACCAAAATTACGATCTAATTCTAAGGCATCTGTATATTCACTTCCGCCAAATACTACTTTTCCTGAAGCTCTAAGTTCTTTACAAATTTTACCAAAACCTGTATAATCAAAAATAATAATATCGGCCCAATTAATGTGTTTTTTCCAGTCTTGTACTTTGGTAATAAAACCGTAGCCAATTTCTTTTGAAGGTTTGTCTTCTATATACATTTTAACACTATTACCTTCTAATTGTGTTGTGTAAGCAATGTCTAAGGATTCTCCCCATCTGGAAACAAATAAAAATTTTCTTTTTATGTTTCCGTTGTTTTTTAAATGTGTATTTTTTTTATTCACTTAACTATAATAACCTTATAAGGTTTAAATTGTATTAAAAAGGAGTGTCTGAAATTGCCATTTTCAGGATCTTGTAAAATTTATATTTAGTAAGAATACATCATTTTTTATGGATATAAAGAGCTTTGGACTGCTCAATTCTAAATACGCCCAATGTGACAAATTGAGTTGGATTTTACTTTTCAGACACCCTTTTAAAAAAACTATTCTTGTTCAATAAGTTTTAATTTAACAATTGTGTACGATTCGTATTCTTCTTCGTATTCATCTGTTTTAGTTTCAATTTTATAGGTAACTTCAAAAGATTCACCAATAAATTCTTCTTTTAAAAGATTGTATTTAGCAAGCGCTTCTTTACTAATTGTTTCAAAATAAAAGCTTTCATCTTCTTCATCTGTAAAATAATAAATGCCTTCTTCAAAACCATCAAAAGTTGCTTTGATAGTTATTTTTTCTTCTTGTTGATTTACAAAAGCTAAAGATGCCATTGTAAAAAGTAAAATCATTAATTTTTTCATTTTTTTAGGTTTTAAATAACTATTAATTTTTTTATTCATATTTTTTAATATTCCGCACAATAAAATATACTTGAAATTTCAGATTTAAAAATCTGGACTTGTTATTAAAAAAATATGAGTTTTGTAAGTTCACTAAATAGTATAGATACTATGTGAATTACCAAAAGAAGTTAACCTACGATTCTGGGTCTTACCAAGACCTACTTTTGAATATGACTTCCTAATTTTCAAAAGATTGAATCTTAAACTATTTTATTTCATCAAATAAAAATTGATTACATATACCTTGTAAATCAATACAAATGTAAATTAAAAAACAATACCTTTTTCAACTATTTTTGTTAAAAAAATAAAAAAATTATTCAAAAAAAGAGGCTGTTTAAAATGTTTTAAACAGCCTCTTTATGTATAAAAAAAATTATTTTAAGCCAGTGCTTTTCCAATTCTAGTAATTGCCTCACGCAACTGTACTTCGGATGCAGCATAAGACATTCTTATGCAATCTGGCGCTCCAAAAGCTTCACCAGTAACTGTTGCAACTGTTGCTTCTTCTAATAAGAATAACGAAAAATCTGTTGCGTTTTCAATTTTATGTCCTTTAATCTCTTTTCCGAAGAAAAAAGAAACGTCTGGAAAAATATAGAATGCTCCACCTGGCTTATTTAATTTAAAACCTTCAATTTTACTCAACAAATCCAATACCATATCTCTACGTTTATGGAATTCATCTACCATATACTGAATTTTTGAAACAGGTGCTTCTAAAGCAGTAATTGTAGCTCTTTGTGCAATACTGTTTGCTCCAGAAGTAATTTGACCTTGAATTTTATTACAAGCTCTAGCAATCCAATCTGGCGCACCAATATAACCAATTCTCCACCCTGTCATAGCAAATGCTTTTGCAACACCATTTACAGTAATTGTTCTGTCGTACATACTTTCTATTGCTGCAAAACTAAAAGTTGGCTCTCCATAACTTATGTGCTCATAAATTTCGTCTGAAAGCACATAAATATTTGGGTATTTTTCAATAACTTTTGCCAACGCTCTATACTCCGGTTCACTATAAATAGAACCACTTGGATTGTTTGGCGAATTAAAGAAAATCATTTTTGTTTTAGGAGTAATAGCTGCCTCTAATTGCTCCGGAGTAATTTTAAAATCAGTTTCTATAGAAGAAGGAATTTCTTTATAAGTTGCTTCTCCTAATGTTGCAATTGCAGAATAACTTACCCAATATGGTGCTGGTAGCAATACTTCATCACCAGGGTTTAACAATACCATGGCAACATTTGCAATTGATTGTTTTGCTCCTGTTGAAACAACTATCTGACTTGGATTGTAGTCTAAATTATTATCACGTTTAAATTTTGTAATAATTGCATCTTTTAAATCTGCATACCCATCTACAGGACTATAAGAACTGTAATTATCGTGAACAGCTTGTATAGCCGCTTCTTTAATAAAGTCTGGAGTGTTAAAGTCTGGTTCTCCTAAACTTAAACTAATAATGTCTTTTCCTGCTGCTTTTAATTCTCTTGCTTTTGCAGCCATTGCTAATGTTGCCGATACAGGTAAACTGTTAATTCTGTCTGATAGTTGATTTTTCATGATAAATTAAGCGTAATTAGGTTTTACACCCAAATTTTTTAGTTGATTAAAATGTTCTATTATTGCTTTTCTAAATGTCTTATACTCGTTATAAGGCAAGTTAAACTCTGTTGCAGTATCTTTTACAATTTTAGCAATTTTACCATAATGAATATGAGAAATATGTGGAAAAATATGATGTTCCACCTGATGATTTAACCCTCCTGTGTACCAAGAAACAAACTTATTTTTTGGCGCAAAATTCGAAGTTGTATATAACTGATGTATTGCCCAGGTATGTTCTAAATTACCATCTTTATCTGGCAATGGCATTTCGGTTTTTGGAACTACATGTGCCAATTGAAAAACAACACTTAAAATCATTCCGGCAGTATAATGCATTACAAAAAATCCAATTAATACTTTCCACCAAGCGATGTCTAAAACAAGTAATGGCAATACAATCCACAATAAATAATAAACAATTTTAGTAATTATTAAAACAGTCCATTCTTTTGCCGGGTTTGGAAAATCGCCATAAGAAAGCTTGCGTTTCAAATAATTATGCATTTGTTTAAAATCGGTAGTTATTGCCCAATTGATAGTTAATAAACCATATAAAAATATGGAATAATATTTTTGAAATTTATGAATTCCCAACCATTTAGAATGTTTCGAAAAACGAATAATTCTACCAGCATCAATATCTTCATCATGGCCTTGAATATTTGTAAAAGTATGATGCAAAACGTTGTGTTGCACTTTCCAATTATAAACATTTCCTGCTAAAATATAAATACTGCTTCCCATTAATTTATTTACCCACTTTTTACTTGAAAAAGATTCATGGTTACTATCGTGCATCACATTCATACCAACACCTGCCATTCCAATACCAATAACAACTGTTAATAAAAGTAATGCCCATTGAGGCATCGGCACAGTTAAAATTAAAATTAGTGGAACTAAAAATACAGCAAACATAATAATTGCTTTTGTGTATAATTTCCAATTACCAGTACGTTTGATCTTATTCTCTTTAAAATAAGTATTGACTCTTTTATTTAGAGTCCTAAAAAATTTAGCTTTATCATTGCGTGAAAAGCTTATTGTTTGATTACTATTCATACTACTTTTTATATATATATAAACGTATGTGCCAAAATTACGCCATTTTAAGTTTTTAAAAGAACTTTTGGGAAAAATATAACAATTTTTGAAAAGATGTTAATTTAATTTTTGAAATAGTAATTTTACAGCCAATTATTTAAAATACTTATGGAAACACTTTTAAATCATTTTTCTGATTTGTCTGAAACTCAAAAACATCAATTTTCGAAACTAGAAGAATTGTATAAATTTTGGAATGCCCAAATAAATGTAATCTCCAGAAAAGATATTGATGAATTATATACAAAACACGTATTGCACTCTTTAGGTATTGCAAAAGTACAATCTTTTAAACCTGGCTCTAAAGTTTTAGATGTTGGTACAGGAGGTGGTTTTCCTGGAATTCCGTTGGCAATTTTATTTCCTGAAACCAACTTTTATTTAGTTGATTCTATTGGAAAAAAAATAAAAGTTGTAAAAGAAGTTGCCGATGCTTTGGGGTTGAAAAATGTAAAAGCCGAACAAATTAGAGCTGAAAATGTAA
Source organism: Lutibacter sp. (assembly GCF_040883305.1). GTDB lineage: Bacteria > Bacteroidota > Bacteroidia > Flavobacteriales > Flavobacteriaceae > Lutibacter. The sequence goes on along the minus strand of NZ_JBFLKT010000263.1, from coordinate 39 downwards.
AAGGTGAATTCGATTTTATTGTAAGCAGAGCTGTAACTA
>NZ_JBFLKT010000019.1:0-6508 GCF_040883305.1 Lutibacter sp. | reverse complement strand
TATGGTGTTTCAAATGAAACTTCTTGGGGCGTAATGAGGCATTTAGAAGAAAGTAACAACAATAATTTAACTCGTTGTAAAACAATTCAAAATGCATATTCACTTTTAAACCGTCTGTTCGAAATTAATTTGGCAGAAGTAGCTATGCGAGAAAATGTTGGCTTATTAGCATATTCACCTTTAGCTTTTGGGGTATTATCTGGCAAATATTTAAACGGAAACTTACCAGAAAAATCACGTATTAAATTATTTTCGCAATATAGCAGGTATAGTACCAAGCAATGTGATTTTTTAACACAAAAATATGCTGAATTGGCTGCTGATTTAAATATTAGTTTAACCCAATTGGCATTGGCATTTGTAAATCAACGTGAATTTGTTACCGCAAATATAATTGGAGCAACAACAATACAACAATTACAAGAAAATATTTCAAGTATTCATGTCGAACTTTCTGCTGAAACTTTGTCTAAAATAGACAGCATTCAAGAGTTGCAACCCAATCCAGGGCCTTAAAATACTTCCAATTTATAGTTTTTTAAAATTAAGATTTTTTTCGAGATTATGACTTAAATCATAGTTTAAGGTTAATTTTTTCATAAAATTTGCACAATGAAAAGCTATAAGAGATAATAGTGTCTTAAAATCCTTTTCTGAATTTAATAGAAACTATATATGAAAAGACTATTTCGATTTTTAATTCCACCAAAACAATGGCGAATACCCGTAATTATTTTATTGGGAGCTATGTCTGGTCTTTCATTGTATGCACTTATCGAATCTAAAGCTGTATCGTATTTATCAGACGATCCAAAGACCTGTGCGAACTGCCACGTAATGACACCACAGTACACAACTTGGCAAAATAGTTCTCACAGAGAATGGGCTTCTTGTAACGATTGTCATGTGCCACAAGACAATTTTTTCAAAAAATACCTTTTTAAAGCTAAAGACGGTTTGTACCATGCTTCAGTTTTTACAACTCGTGGAGAACCTGAAGTAATTAGAATGAAAGAAGCAGGTGTTGAAGTTGTGCAAAGTAACTGTATCAGATGCCATCAAGATCAAGTTACAGATGCCAGATTAAGCGCATCAGTTACCGACCATTTTGACAACAGAACCACACGAAAATGTTGGGAATGCCATCAAGAAGTACCACACGGAAGTGTGCATAGTTTATCTTCTGTAAAATATTACGGAAAAATAGACAAAGAACATCAAGAAACAGTGCCAGAATGGCTTAGTAAATATTTAAATAAATCAGATAATCAAAAAGATAAAAAAGATGAGCAATAAAAGAAAACCTTGGATGAACTGGATGCTGTTTCTGGCATCGCTAGTAGTTGTATTTTTGTTAGGACTTTTAGTTTCTTCAATAACAGAACGCAAAATGGAGGCGAAGTTTGCATATACTCCAATGACAAAAATTAATAAATTAGAACCTAGAAATGAAGTTTGGGGTGAAAATTTCCCACGTGAATTCCAATCGTATTATAAAACTGCCGATACTACTTTTAGATCAAAATACAATGGTAGTGCAATGATTGATATGTTAGAAGTTGACCCACGTTTAGTGGTACTTTGGGCAGGTTATGGTTTTGCTAAAGATTATAATCAAGGTCGTGGACACGTGCACGCAATTGACGATTTAAGAAATAGTTTACGTACAGGAGGACCAACTGGACCAGATGATGGACCAATGCCAGCAACTTGCTGGACTTGTAAATCTCCAGATGTGCCACGTTTAATTAATGAAAACGGTGTAAACGAATATTACAGCGGAAAATGGTCTGCAAAAGGTCCTGAAGTAGTAAATCCAATTGGTTGTGCTAACTGTCACGATGAAAAATCTATGAATTTAACGATTACGCAACCTGCTTTAATTGAGGCATTTGCGCGTCAAGGAAAAGATATTTCTAAATCGTCTCATAACGAAATGCGTTCATTAGTTTGTGCACAGTGTCACTCGGAATATTACTTCAATAAAAACCTTCCAGATAGTAAAGGAATTCCTTATTTAGTATTCCCTTGGGATGAAGGCCAAACGGTTGAAGATATGGAAAAATATTACGACAATGTAGGTCACGTAGATTGGACTCATAAAATTAGTAAAGCACCAATGTTGAAAGCGCAGCATCCTGGTTATGAAGTATTTAAAATGGGAATTCACGGACAAAGAGGTGTTTCTTGTTCAGATTGTCATATGCCTTATAAAACGGAAGGTGGACAAAAATTTACAGATCACCATATCCAATCTCCTTTAAACAATGTAGCTAATTCTTGTCAAGTTTGTCATAGAGAAGAAAAAGACGAGTTAATTAAAAACGTATTTGATAATCAAGATCGTATTATAGAAAATCGTGATCAATTAGAACGTTTATTAGTACGTGCACACGTTGAAGCTGGTAAAGCTTGGGAATTAGGTGCTTCTGAAGAGCAAATGAAAGAAATCTTACACGGAATTCGTTTAGGACAATGGCGTTGGGATTATGCTGCAGCATCTCATGGTGGATCTTTCCACGCACCAGTTGAAACAGGAAGAGTTATTGGTAGAGGTATTGATATTACTCAAGAAACTAGAATTAAACTAGCAAGATTATTAATGACTTTAGGATTTAATGGTGAAGTTCCATATCCAAACATTGATACAAAAGCAAACGCTCAAGAGTTTATTGGTTTACCAATGGATAAATTAGAAGCTGAAAAGGAAAAATTCTTAAAAGAATTGGCTCCTGAGTGGGATAGAGAAGCTGCCGCAAGAGAAGCTAAATATTAGTTGCTGGTATTTGGTATCAAAGTAGTGAGTATGCAGTATCAAGTAATTAATTACTACAAATTAAAAAATAGTATATTTGACTCGTATGAGTGAAGATAATTTCAAAGTTCAACGTAATCTCTGGGAAAATCCTTGGGGTTACGTTGAATCTTTTTTTATAGGTTTTGGTTTAATGATAACAGGCTTCTTTTTGGAAGTATTTGTTGCGAGCGATACACCATTTACAGTAGCATACCCTTACAATATAATATTTTTGATAGGTTATGTAGCCCTTTTAGTTGTGTTGTATAAATGGTTTTCTAACACGCAAGTAATAAGGTGGTTAACTAAAGTTCCAGCTTCAATTTCAAGCATAAGTTTAGTAACTTTGCTGGTTATGATTATGGGTATTATTCCACAAGTTGCTTCAGAAAGTAATTTTGTTAATAATTTAGGACTCAATAAAATTACAAGCAATTGGGCATTTTTATTAATTCTATTTCAATTTCTAACCTGTTTAGGCTTAATTTCTATCAAAAGAATAGCACAATTTAAATGGTCTAATGTTGGTTTTATTTTAAATCACGTTGGTTTATTTTTAGCTTTAACAGCTGGTATGTTAGGTACCGGAGATTTGCAACGTTTATCTATAAATACCTATGAAGGAAAACCAAGTTGGATTGCTATCGATGCTCAAAAAAATCAGGTAGAATTACCATTTGCATTTTATTTAAAAGATTTTATTATTGATGAATACCATCCAAAACTGGCGTTGGTAGATAATAAAACAGGTACCATTGCACAAAACAATGGTAAAAATTTATATTTAATTGAAAAAGGTGAAACCTACTATTTTCAGAATTTTGAAGTAACCGTTGATGAATATTTTGAAACTTCTGGAAGAATTGGAAATAGATACCACTTCGTAAATGAATTAGGTGCTCCGCCATCAGCAAAAATTACAGTAAAAAATACTACAAATGATTCCATTCAAAACGCATGGATAAGTAGCGGAAGTTTTAGTCATCCGTATGAATCTTTAAAAATTAGTGATGCTTATTCTATGGTTATGACCATTCCTGAAATAAAGAAATTTAGTTCAGATATAGATATTTTAACTAAAGATGGCGAACGCATTAGTACTGTTTTAGAAGTCAACAAACCGTTTAAGTTTAGAGGGTATAAAATTTATCAGTTAAGTTACGATGATAAAATGGGTAAATGGAGCGATTTAAGCGTTTTAGAGCTTGTAAGAGACCCGTGGCTTCCTGTAATATATATTGGGATTTTTATGATGATTGCTGGAGCAATTTATATGTTTTGGATGGGTAATAAAATAACTAAAAATCAATAAAATGACTTGGATAGATTTTCCTTTATACAGTTCAATTACAGGTATACTTTGGACAGCAGGGTTACTTTTTTTATTGATTTCATATAAAAAACAACAACTGTTTAAATTTGCAAACGTATTGTTAGTACTCGGTTGGATTGCTTTAATTGTTTTTGTGGTTAAATTATGGATAGAGCTAGACAGACCTCCAATGAGAACCTTGGGTGAAACACGTTTATGGTATGCCACTTTTTTACCTTTAATTGGTTTTATAACTTATATTCGTTGGAAATATAAATGGTTTTTAGCCTACAGTATTGCAATGGCAGGAATGTTTCTTGCAATTAACTATTTAAACCCAGAAACGTATTCAAAAACCTTAATGCCGGCTTTGCAAAGTCCGTGGTTTATTCCACACGTGTTGGTGTATTTATTTAGTTATGCTGTATTAGCAGCATCAAGTATTGTTGCTATTAAAGGTTGGTACGATAGTTACAAAGGAAACTTTAACATAGAAACCTTAAAATTAGCTGATAATTTAGTGTACATAGGTTTTGCATTTTTAACACTTGGATTACTTTTTGGAGCATTGTGGGCAAAAGAAGCCTGGGGACATTATTGGACTTGGGATCCTAAAGAAGTTTGGGCATTTTTAACTTGGATGGGTTATTTAATTTATATTCATTACCGTCATTTTCATAGTAATAAAACAAAACAAGCACTTACTATATTAGCACTTGCATTTGTAGTTTTATTAGTATGCTGGTTTGGAGTAAATTATTTGCCAGTTGCAAATACAAGTGTGCATACCTATACTAATTAAACGTATTTTTCTGAAAGGTAAAGTAACTCAAGAATAAATTTAGTACTACTGTTATTCCTGTGAAAACATGAATTCATTCAGTGTAAAAATAGATTCCTGCCTACGCAGGAATGATAAAATTTTTTAATTAAAAAACACAGCCATTATTGGTGTTTTTTTAATAACAATTAATCAACAATAACAACTACTTTCTAGCAGATTGAAAACTTTCAATAACAACTGTGGTTAAAATAAGCGCACCTCCAAAAAAAGTAGATAATGAAGGTATTTCAGATAAAAATAACATTCCAAAAATAATTCCATAAATAGGACTCATACTACTCATAATACTTACTGCAGTAATTGTAAAGTTTTTAAAACTATTTACAAAAAGTGTATGTCCAATTGCGGTTGTAATTAAAGCTAAAGAAACAATTTTAATCCAATTAGAAGTGCCTGTATATTCAGAACCAATAGTTACAGGCCATAAAAGTAAAATAACTACCATTAATTGGTAAAACATTACTTTTGAAGCATTGTAATGTGAAACATTTCTTTTAGTCAGAATATTTCTAAGCGCATAAAAAATTGCTGAAATAACACCCATTAAAACACCTTTTGTATCGTCGTTTTCAAAATTTAATTCAGGTGTTAAAAAATAAATCCCTACTAATACTAATCCGCTTAAAATCAGTTGATTTTTACTCAATTTTGTGTTAAAAAAAACAGGTTCTAAAAGTGCCGTAATTACAGGGTAGGTAAATAAAGAAAGCATTCCAATAGCAACACTTGAAAGGTGTAATGCATAAAAATAAGTTACCCAATGTGCGCCTAATAAAAAACCACTTAATAATAATGAAAAAACATCTTTTCTGCTTTTTATTTTTAAATCGTATTTCTTGTACCAACAAAACAATCCTATAAAAACAACTGCAAAAACACACCGCCACCAAATAGTTATTTCTGGTGGAAATAAAATAGACCTTCCTAAAACACCAGATGTACTAATAAAAATAACACCAATATTTAGTTCTAGAATGTTTTTTAAATGATGATTTTTCAAACTTTAAACTTTTTGAAGTGTTTCCAAGGCTTTTTTAACGGATGTAATTTTTATAAAAGTAAGTAATAGACGAAGTCCAGCCTTTGTTTCTTTTTCTTTCATTACACAACTTGTAGGATTTTTTTGTACATACTGTACTACATTAGAAAAAGTTGGTGTTTGATAAAATGCACTTTGTTGGTCCGAAACAAAATAACAAAGCATTCTGTTTTTCTTCAAAATTAAACGTTCTATACCCAATTTTTTTGCAATCCATTTTATGCGAACACTATTTAATAAATCAATTACTTGAGTTGGAAGTTCTCCAAATCTATCAATTAACTGTGCTTCAAATTGTTGCAGTTCATCTTCGGTTTTAAACTCACTTAGTTTATTATATAAATTCAATCTTTCAGAAATTACATTTACGTAATCATCAGGAAATAATATTTCGAAATCAGTATCAATTTGAATTTCTTTTACATATTCTTTCGGCTTATTTTCATCGTCTTTGTACAAGTCTTTAAACTCATTTTCTTTTAATTCTTCAATGGTTTCAGTCAATATTTTCTGATA
>NZ_JBFLKT010000262.1:0-7025 GCF_040883305.1 Lutibacter sp. | reverse complement strand
GGGGAAATATCCCCTTTAATAAAAGGTGTTATTTCCCCTCGATTAAATATAAAAAGTAATATACTTTTACTGTACGAAAAAGATTGAATTAAATTGATTACTAGAGGGAATTGCACAAAAAAACCACTAAAGTTTAAATTGTAGTGGTTTTTTGCTATAAAATAGTGTCAGATTAGTACCTATAATATTCAGGCTTAAATGGTCCTTCAACCTGAACTCCAATATAATCTGCTTGATCTTTGCGTAATGTTTCTAACTCAACACCAATTTTAGCTAAATGTAAACGAGCCACTTTTTCATCTAAATGCTTTGGCAACATATATACTTCATTTTTATAAGCATCTCTGTTATTCCAAAGCTCTAATTGCGCTAATGTTTGATTTGTAAATGAATTACTCATTACAAAACTTGGATGACCCGTTGCACAACCTAAGTTAACTAATCTACCTTCAGCCAACACAATAACTTCATTTTTACCAATTGTGTATTTATCTACTTGAGGTTTAATTTCAACTTTAGAAGCTCCGTATTTATTATTCAACCAAGCCATATCAATTTCATTGTCGAAATGCCCAATGTTACAAACAATGGTTTTATCTTTCATTGCTTCAAAATGATGTCCTTGTACAATATCTTTATTTCCTGTAGTTGTAATTACAATATCTGCATTTCCAATAACAGTTTCTAAACGTTTAACTTCAAATCCATCCATTGCAGCTTGTAACGCACAAATTGGATCAATTTCAGTAACCGTTACAATTGAACCTGCTCCTTTAAAAGAAGCTGCTGTTCCTTTTCCAACATCGCCATAACCGCAAACAACAACACGTTTTCCTGCTAACATTAAATCAGTTGCTCTTCTAATAGCATCCACAGCACTTTCTCTACATCCGTATTTATTATCGAACTTAGATTTTGTTACAGAATCGTTTACATTAATTGCAGGCATTGGCAATGTTCCTGCTTTTACTCTATCATATAAACGGTGTACCCCGGTTGTAGTTTCTTCACTTAAGCCATTAATTCCAGCAGCCAATTCTGGATATCTATCCAAAACCATGTTTGTTAAATCTCCACCATCATCTAAAATTAAATTCAATGGTTTTTTATCTTCTCCAAAGAATAATGTTTGCTCTATACACCAGTCAAATTCTTCTTCAGATAAACCTTTCCAGGCATAAACTGAAACTCCTGCAGCAGCAATGGCAGCGGCAGCTTGATCTTGTGTTGAAAAAATATTACAAGAACTCCAAGTTACCTCAGCACCTAAATCTACCAAAGTTTCAATTAAAACCGCAGTTTGGATAGTCATATGTAAACAACCAGCAATTCTTGCTCCGGCTAAAGGTTTTTTGCCTTTTTATTCTTCTCTTAAACTCATTAAACCTGGCATTTCTGCTTCGGCTAATTGAATTTCTTTTCGTCCCCAGTCTGCAAGATTAATGTCTTTTACTTTATATTTTACGTAAGTTGATGTTTCTGAACTCATATTTATTAAATTTGTTATTTATTTTAAAACAATTATTTTTTTGTTTTAAAGTTTTGCAAAAGTACAAAATACATTTGAGAATATAAATGCCTTTATTTAAAACCATTAAACCAAATAAGTACACAGCTGTTTATGTGTGGGAAATTGAAGAATCTTTTAAAGACCTATCAAAAGACACACAATTAACGGAAAGAAGTCAGAATAGATTGTTTTCAATGAAATCTGAAATGCATCGTCGTGGTTTTTTAAGTGTGCGTCATTTACTGAAAGAAGCAGGTTATACCGATTTCAATTTGTTTTACAACGGTAATGGAAAACCACATTTAACCGATGGAAAACACATTTCTATTACACATTCTTTTAACTTTTCTGCAATTATTATTAGTGATGTTGAAGTTGGAATTGACATTGAAAAAAACAGAGAAAAAATAAAAATAATTCAAGATAAGTTTGTCAATTTTGAACGCGGTTTTATTCATAAGGATGATGATTATATTCAGCAATTAACTGTTATTTGGGGAGCAAAAGAAAGTTTGTATAAAATTTATCCGTTCGGTGGTTTAACTTTTAAAAACGATATTGATATTAACTCTTTTCAAATTGCAGATAAAAAAACCACTGGATATATTAAAGTTGAAGGCTGGGATAAAAATTACACTATTGAATTTCATCAAATTGATGGTTTTACATTGGTTTATGCTTTAGATACTGCTAATAATGACTGATTTTATTTTAGCACATATTCATAAATCTTCAAAAAAAGGTGAAAAATTATTAGCTATTTTATTGGATCCAGATAAAACAACTATTTCAGAAATTCCCTCGATTTCAAAAAGAATAGAAAACCTCAAAGCAAATTTTATTTTTGTAGGTGGAAGTTTTGTTGAAAAAGGAATTACCGATATTTTTGTTCAAAAATTAAAGGAGTTCACAAATATTTCTATTGTACTTTTTCCTGGAGATTACTCGCAAGTAACAAATAATGCCGACGCCTTATTATTTCTATCGTTATTATCTGGCAGAAATCCTGAATATTTAATCGAACAACAAATAAAAGCTGTTCCATTTTTAAAAAATTCAAGCTTAGAAATTATTCCAACTGGTTATATTTTAATTGATGGTGGTACAAACTCATCTGTTTTAAAAGTAAGTAAAACTACTGCTATTCCACAAAATAATATTGATTTAGCTGTTGCAACAGCCGTCGCAGGAATGTACAAAGGCAAACAACTTATTTATTTAGAGGCTGGGAGCGGTGCAAAATTTCCAGTAAATTCAGGGTTAATTTCAGCAGTAAAAAAAAATATCAATATTCCACTAATTGTTGGTGGAGGAATTAGGACTAAAGAACAATTAAACAACGCTTATAAAAGCGGTGCAGATGTAGTTGTTATTGGAACTGCTTTTGAAAACAACATAAATTTATCTATTTAAAATTATGAATGAAATTTTCAATATCTTATTTGGACAATACAGTGAATACGAAATCGTGGATATTGTATTAGAAATAATTGCAGTTATTTTTGGTTTTTTATCTGTTTGGTCTTCAAAAAATAATAAAATTTGGGTGTATCCAACGGGTATGATTAGTACCAGTATTTTTGTGTATTTACTATTAAAATGGAGCTTACTTGGTGACATGATGATTAATGGATACTATTTTATTATGAGCATTTACGGATGGTATATTTGGACTAGAAAAGTTGATGCAACTCATAATACACCAATTACTAAAACCACAAAAAAAGAGAATAAAATTTCAATACTATTATTTTTCGCAACCTTATTTTTTGTTTTTATAGTGTATAATTTTTTTGATAAATGGACAAGTTGGGTTGCTTATGTTGACACAATTACAACCGCCATATTTTTTGTTGGAATGTGGTTAATGGCTCGAAAAAAAATAGAAAACTGGATTTTTTGGATTATTGGTGATATTATTTCAATTCCTCTTTATTTTTATAAAGGATTTACTTTTACAAGTTTTCAATATCTTATATTTACAGTAATTGCAATTTATGGATATATTGAATGGAAAAAACTCTTAAACAAGCCAATAGAAATATTGTAAAAATTGTACTATTTGGACCAGAAAGCACGGGTAAAACTACACTTTCTAAACAATTAGCTAGACATTATAATACTGTATGGGTTCCAGAATATGCACGAGAATATTTACAAAACAAATGGAATAATACACGTAAGTATTGTGAAAGTAGCGACCAGCTTCCAATAGCTTATCAGCAAATTAAATTAGAAAATGAACTAGCAAAAAAAGCAGACAGGCTTCAAATTTGTGATACTGATTTATTAGAAACCGTTGTTTATTTTGAAAATTATTATGAAAAAAATATTGATTCAGGTTTAAAAAAAGCAGCCTTAGAAAATAACTACGATTTGTATCTTTTAACCTATATTGATACGCCTTGGGAAGCAGATGATATTAGAGAAAATCCCGATCAACGAAAAAAAATGTTTGATACTTTTGAACAAGCTTTAATAAAATATAACCGGCCTTATATCTTATTATCTGGAATTAAAAAAAATAGGTTTAATTTGGCTGTAAAAGAGATTGATAAAATTTTAAATTCTAAATCAAACTTACAGCGGTATTTGGCGAAAAAATGAAAAAAGAATCACTTATAAAAGAACTTAAATTTAAAGCCGTTAGAAGTAGTGGTGCTGGAGGACAACATGTAAATAAAGTTTCATCAAAAGTAGAATTGTTATTTGATTTGCAAAATTCTACTGAATTTATTGAAGAAGAAAAAGAGTTACTAATTCAAAAATTAAAAAGCAAACTCACAAAAGAAAATGTACTCCTACTTTCTTGTGATGAAAGTAGAAGTCAACATAAAAACAAAGAAATTGTTATTAAACGTTTTTTAAAATTAATTGAATCTTCACTAATTATTCCAAAAAAACGAAAAGCTTCAAAACCTAGCAAAAGTAGTGTTCAAAAAAGATTGGATAAAAAGAAAAAACACGCTTATAAAAAGGCTTTCCGAAGAAAGCCTGAATTATAATATTAAATTCCATTTTTTACTGATTTTTAAATTTCTTATTTGTAAGTTTGCACCATCTCAAAAGGGGTGCCTAAAACGGCTGAGATCAAACCCATTGAACCTGAACAGATAATGCTGTTAAGGGACGTTCAGACAGAAAAAATCTGTTAGGGCAATAGTAATTTTATCAAAACATCGATTAATTACCTCTTTTTAAATCGTTTTATTTTATATTTAAATGAAACAATTTTTAAAAAAAACATTTAAAAAAGTGAAGAATTTAGTAGCTTTTTTAATCATTGTACACTCAATTAATGGAAATGCACAAGAACTTTTTAAACTTTCTGGAAAAGTTACCGATGGAAATAACCCATTGCCCGGAGCAAGTATTGTAATTAAAGGAACTTCAAAAGGAGTAAGTACAAATTTTGATGGTGAATTTTCAATTCAACTTAAAAAAGGAACTTACACATTAGTTGTGAGTGCAATCAGTCAGCCCAAAGAAGTGAAAGTGAACTTAATTAAAGACACTTTTATCTCCATAAATATGGCAGATAGTTTTGTGAATTTAGAGGAAGTTTTGGTTGCGGCTGTGCGTGTTAAATCTACATCACCAGTTACGCATAGCAATGTTACTAAAGAAGATTTAGAAACTCGTAATCTTGGTCAGGATATTCCTACTTTATTAAATTTTTTACCTTCGGTAGTAACAACCTCAGATGCTGGTGCTGGGATTGGGTATTCGGGTATTCGGGTTCGTGGAAGTGATGCTACAAGAGTAAACATTACTATAAATGGAATTCCTTATAACGATGCAGAAAGTCAAGGAACATTTTGGGTAAATATGCCCGATTTTACTTCTTCAACAGAAAGTATGCAATTGCAGCGTGGTGTAGGAACTTCAACTAATGGTTCAGGTGCATTTGGTGCAAGTTTAAACTTATTAACCGATGCTGTTTCAGAAAACGCTTATGGTGAAATTAGTAACTCGTTTGGCTCTTATAATACCAGAAAACATACTGTAAAATTTAGTTCAGGAAAAATAAATGATCATGTTGAATTTTCTGGTCGTTTTTCTAAAATTGATTCGGATGGATATATTGACCGTGCATCTGCTGATTTAAAATCGTACTTTTTACAAGCTACTTATGTTGATGACAATACCTTAATAAAAGCGTTAACTTTTGGTGGTCAAGAAAAAACCTACCAGGCTTGGGAAGGTGTTACCAAAGAGCAAATAGAAACTTTGGGTAGAACTTACAATCCTTATACCTATGAAAATGAAATTGACAACTACAATCAAGATCATTATCAATTGCATTGGAATGAGAAATTATCTAAAAATTGGTCTACAAATATTGGGTTAAATTACACCTTCGGAAGAGGTTATTATGAACAATATAAAGAAGGTGAAGATTTTTCTGATTACGATTTAACTCCAATTTCTTTAGGAGGTGAAACAATTGATCAAACCGATTTAATAAGAAGACGTTGGTTAGACAACGATTTTTATGTTGTTAATGCAAATGCGACTTATAAAAATAATGCATTAGAATTTATTTTTGGAACATCGTATAGCAATTATAAAGGAGATCATTTTGGTGAAATTATTTGGGCTGAATTTGCTAGTAATTCTGAAATTAGAGATCGTTACTACGAAAGTAATACTAAAAAAAATGATGCAAATATTTTTGGAAAACTTACTTATAAGTTAAATGATAATTGGACAGCCTTTACCGATATTCAAAATAGATTTGTAAACATTGAAACAACTGGTTTAACTTCGGATAGAGATATAATAAACGTTGATAAAAAGTATTCATTTTTTAATCCAAAAGCTGGGTTGACTTTTAAAGCAAATAACCAGAATAGTTTGTATTTCTCGTATGCAAGAGCTAATAAGGAACCAAACAGGAACGATTTTGAAAACGGGGTGTCAACTTCCGAAAAACTAAACGATTTTGAGTTAGGTTGGAGGTTAAATAGCAATAATGTAAAAGTTAATACCAATGTGTATTATATGTTGTATAAAGACCAACTTGTATTAACAGGGGCTATTGATGATACCGGCGCACCAATTAGAGCAACAAGCGGAAAAAGTTACAGATTGGGGTTAGAGGTTGATGCTCAAATTAAGGTTTCTAAGAAGCTTTCTTTACTACCAAATATTGCAATAAGCTCAAATAAAAATGTTGATTTTGTAACAACCTGGAACGGTGAAGTGGTTGATTTAGGAAATACTGATATTTCATTTTCACCCAATTTAATAATTGGGAATGTCATTACTTACCAACCTTTAAAAAATATGCAGTTTGCTTTTTTGTCTAAATATGTTGGTGAGCAATTTATGGGGAATATTGATAATGGCAACTCCAAATTAGAAAGTTATTTTGTAAATGATTTAAATGTAAGTTTTAACATTTCACCGAAGAGTGTTTTTAAAGCAATTACATTAAGCGTGTTAGTTAACAATATATTTAATACAAAATATATTTCTAATGGCTATTACTATACATATGATGATACTTGGT
>NZ_JBFLKT010000261.1:0-2558 GCF_040883305.1 Lutibacter sp. | reverse complement strand
CTGTTGCTACTGCCATATTATAATACTTTTATCATTTCACTTGTATATGAATCTCCTTTTATGTACCCAAGACTTTCATAAGTCTTAATAAGGTTATTGCTTTTTATTAAAGCGTAAATATATTTACTTCCTGACATTTTACAAATATTAGTAAGTGATTCTATAAGCAAACTTATAGCTTCTTTTCTTTTTGGTTTTACCCTATATTCTTTATTTGAAATTATCCAATCTACCCAAGACACTTTTGAATTAGTTACGTATATAAATCCTGCACATACAGGAATATCTGCATCGTAAATAATATACCCTCCTTTTCCTTCGTCGGGTAAAAAGTCTTTCTTAGGAGCTTTCCAACCCCACTGATCCCACCAATCTAATAAAATATTTTCGTAATCGGTATCGTTAAGCTGTCTAATAGTTAATTCCATATAGTAACAAAGATATTAAATTTAAGGGAAACTTTTCATTACTTCTGATTCTATAGCAAGTAATTCTATTTTTGAGCTCGATAAGTTTTGTAAAGTAAAGGTGCAATAATGACCTAATACTCCGTGAGACTCTGCTACTGAATTTTTAATATAGAAAAAATACTCAACATTACTTGGAATAGGAATCGACAAGGGAGCACCCATAGCGTTGTCTATAACTACTTGGTTTATTCCGTTTGGTAAGTCAACATTTATTGCTATAACTTCTCCTGCAAACTGAATTGTAGAAGAAAAATAAACAAAATCTCCAACACTTAAAATGCTTCCAATAGATATTAAGGGGTTTATACTAAAATTTATTTCAGTAGTGTTTGTTCCCGGATTGGTTACAGTAGTACTATTACCAATTCCATTTACACTTCTAAGAGCTAGTTGTCCAATAATATTATTTCTTATAAAAGCAAAAAACGAGGCTTCTTTTTCTACAAACCACTGTTGTTCAATAAATCCTGAAAACTCTAAATCAGTTACTAATTGAACAGACCAAGCAGCATCTCCCTCCAAGTTAATGGTCTTAAATAATTTATTTTCAAGTACAGAGGTGTTAAAAACACTTTGAATACTTGTTTCAGTAAACGAATTTTGAGGAAGAAATTGTTGCTCCCACCAAGGTAAATAAAATGTATTTCTAATTTCATTTACGTTATGTCGATATAAATTACCTCCTTTAAAAGAATAAAAATAGTTGTTCATTCCAATCATCCAATCAGGATAATAAGAATAGAAAGAAGCCCAACCGGCTACCCCCTCGCTATACGTTAATGTGTAATTCATATTTATCTATTTAACATTGAGTTTTATTAATAATAAATCCACTATTATCAACTTGAACAATATACGGTGAAACAGGGATTGAAACTAAATTATATACTTGACCATCTATTAAGTCTAAAGACATCCTGTAAACACCCGGATTAAGTGGCGTTAAATTACCTCCACTTGTTGATGTAAGCTGACCTCCAATTATAACATCTGCTTCATTAATATCAAGAATAGTTGTAGCTGTACCTGTTTGATCGTTACAATCTTCTACGAGCACCACACTATTATAAACAAAAGATGGTGAAGCAGTACAATCTGTTAAAGCTACCACTATTCCATTTACAACTTCTATCACCTTATTTGGTGAAGCTACATTATCAATTAAATAAAATCCATCTGCAAGAGGAACCGCCCCAAAAGAATCTTCAAAAACATAATCATATAAGCCTACAAAAGTATCTGTTGCTGTATGAACTTTAACAAAATGAAAAGTTTTATCTAATGGCTCTTCGCAAGATATATTAGAAGAATTATATTTCATTGATCTTGAAAAAGAAGGCAATAAAACAGGAAAATCAACAGACACATTAAATGCTGTTCCATCACAAGGACCTGCTACTTCTATATTCACTAGAGAAGGAGTCGAAGTTGTTTTGGGAATTACCATAACACAAACATCGGGAGATAAAGAACCTAAGCTAACATCTCCGGGAGTTATAGTTATATTTTGAGTATTTCCTGTACGTACAAAAGACGTACCGTTAAAAATAAATTCTTCTAATGCAGGAAAGTTAGAAATATTACCTGTTAAACCACAATCATTTGATAATTGACCTAGTACTGTAAATCCATTAGGATCCGTGCTTTGATGGTATCCATCTACAGGAGAGCTTATTTTATTATAAACATTCCCGTTAAAAATTGCTTTTATACCATCAGGTATGTTAAAAGGATTAAACCTAATAACAACAGCCCCTACATCACTTACCGTGCTTCCTGCATCTAAATTAAGAAGATAAACACCTTGACCTCCACTCGCACTTATAGTTTCTCCGCAAGGAGTAGCACAAGTACCACAAGTTACTGCAGGCAACAAAACTCCTGATACTTGCTCTCTTGATGTTACACCATCTGAGTAGAATCCGTTAGGCGCAATCAAAGTTAGATTTGCGTCTAAAAATATAGTTGTTGATGAACCTAAAGATGGTCCGTTTAAAAAATAATTTCCTAATGTAGCCATATTTATTTATTAATTTTTTTCACAATTACAACAAGCGTCATTAGGATCAATTTCCGAATAACACAATT
>NZ_JBFLKT010000260.1:0-7067 GCF_040883305.1 Lutibacter sp. | reverse complement strand
CCAAATTTATTGAGAGCAACTTTTGATAACGCTACAGGACTTGATATTTTTCAATTACAAAAAGTTGATACTGTTACAACTAGTGGAGCCAGAGGAAAACAATGGTCTGTAGTATCTAAAAAAGAAACAGGTAATTTTAGTTTTATAACTGCTGTTTTTCCATTTAGTGGTTATGATAATAGAATAGATGAAACAACAACTGTTTCAAAAATTGGTGATTGGGATGTAAATAATCAAAAATTATTTAAATCTAACGCGAGTACAATCATTTCTAATAACAATACATTTATGATGTTTGAAACCTCTGCAATTGAAAATGAAGAAATTTCTATTCAGTTAAATGAAAAGTCGGATATTATTATGGTTTTAAAAGACAAAGTTATTTTACAAAATATAGATGATAAACCAATTGTTATTAGATCAAAATTTTGGAAAGGAGAGAAGAAATTAAATTCCGGAGATTTATTAGAATTTTCAAACTAGTAGTAGATTCCTATATTCAAATTAATTAGTTACAAATAATTTTTTAAAACTTCACTTCTCGTTAAACTTTTTAATCTTCTAATAGATTTTTCTTTAATTTGCCGTACACGTTCGCGAGATAAATGTAGAATTTCCCCAATCTCTTCGAGACTCTTAGAAGGTATATTTCCTAATCCAAAGCTTAATTCTATTATTGAAGCCTCACTAGGTTTGAGAGTTTTTAGAACACGTTTAATGTCCGTTTTTAAAGATTCATAAAGTAATTCTTTATCTGTATTTGATGATTTCTTAAAATTTAAAACATCATAAAGGTTTGGATTTTCACCTATAATTAAAGGGGCATCCATAGATATATGTCGAGCTGAATTTTTTAATGCAGTTTGTACTTCGCTTATTGAAATATTAAGTGTTTCTGAAATCTCTTCAATTGAAGGAGCCACCTCATTTTTTTGTTCTAATAAGGCACCTATTTTTTTAATTTTATTAATTACGCCAATTTTATTTAATGGCAATCGAATCATACGAGATTGCTCTGCTAGGGCTTGCAAGATGGATTGACGAATCCACCATACAGCATAAGAAATAAATTTAAAACCACGAGTTTCATCAAAACGTTTGGCAGCTTTTATTAATCCAATATTTCCCTCATTTATTAAATCTGATAATGGTAACCCTTGATTTTGATATTGTTTTGCAACAGAAACTACAAATCTTAAATTACTCAAGGCTAATTTCTCTAAGGCTACGTTATCTCCAACTTTTATTCTTTTCGCTAATTCAACTTCTTTTTCAGCTGAAATCATATCAACTTTTGAAATTTCTTGAAAATATTTCTCTAAAGAAGCTTCTTCCCTGTTTGTAGGCTGTTTTGTAATTTTAAGCTGTCTCATTTTACAGTTACAAAGTATTGTTTGAACTAAAAAAGTAAAATTCAGGGTGATGTACTAATTTTCAAAAAAAGCGTAATAATTCTTATAATTCAATGAGTTTAATCATTTTATAAACTGATTGTTATCAGTAATTCTTAAATAAATAATAAAATATGTTTAACAATGCAGGAAAAAAGTTAAACATTTTGTAGTTTAGCACAAAAATTCCAAGAAACTGATTTCTGGAACTAAAAAAATAATAAAAATGTTCGGATTATTTAAAAAACAGTCAGAGAAAGAAAAGTTACAAGTTCAATACGAAAAACTTTTAAAAGAATCATATCATTTATCTACTACTAATAGAAAACTAAGTGATCAAAAAGTGTTTGAAGCTGAGCAAGTTATGAATAAAATTGAAAAGTTGAGTTAATACAATTTTAAAAAAAATGACAGTGAATAAGAAACCAGATAACATAGTTTTCAATTTGGAAACTCAAATATATGATGCAGCCGTAAAACCGTATGCAACTTCTGTTGGCTCGCCAGTAATTACTGCGACAGATACCGTTAGTTGGAAAAATAAAAGTATTCGTAAAGTTAATAGTAAGGTTGAAGCTAAATTTTTAGAATTAAAAGCTGATTATCAAAAAATGATGGAAGAGTTTGAATACAACAAACTTATTTTTAGTGCAACATTTACTTTTGAACCTATTATTGGAAACGTATATCACTTATATAAAAGAAAAAATGGGGAATCTTTTCTTTCTATTATTGCTCCAGAAGAGTGCAATTTTAATTTTTTGGGAAGCTTTTATTTAAATTCAGATCAAATATGGGAAAAAATAGATTTTTAGTTTGAAAGGAAGTAGCGATTTTACATTAATAGAATTAGACCGAATTATTGAAATGGCTTGGGAAGATCGTACCCCCTTTGAAGCAATTCTTTTTTCAGTTTGGGTTACCAGAAAAGGCAGTTATTAAATTAATGCGTGACAATCTTAAAGAAACTAGTTTTAAACGTTGGCGAAAAAGAGTGAATAGTGGAGTTAGCCAAAAACATTTAAAAAAACGAAATCCAGAGATCTCACGTTTTAAATGTTCACGCCAAAAGACAATTTCAGGAAATAAAATAAGTAAACGGTAAAGAAATATTTATTTCGCGGTTTTCTGCATGTTTATCATAAATTAAATTTAAATAATATACATTTTAGCATAGAAAACGAGTAACTTTAAAATAATTACCTTTAATATTGTAATTGTATTTATTGTTTGTAAATTATGGACATTTAGATATAATTCATTTTAATTTTACATTTTTTTAAATAAAATTTGTATCAATATGCGTACAAGGTAGTTTTAAGTAAATATATACATGAGAAATATTAAAACATTTTTTTTCTGTTTTCAATTATTGTTAACCTCTGTTTTTATAGTGGGTCAAGAATTACCTCCTATAGAAAATTACTCATCAAAAATTTACGATGGAGAAAATCAGAATTGGTCAGTTTCTCAATCAGAACATAAATTTATTTATATTGCTAATAATAGTGGTTTATTAGAGTTTAATGGCTCGAAATGGCGTTTATACCCATCTCCAAATAATACTATTTTACGTTCGGTAAATGCCGTTAATAATAAAATTTATACAGGGGCCTACATGGAATTTGGCTTTTGGGAAAAGAATAATTTTGGAAATTTAGAATATACTTCATTAAGTGAAAAATTAAAAGAATCTTTAATAGAAGAGGATTTTTGGAATATTATAGATTTTGATAAGTGGATATTATTTCAATCTTTAAATAGAATATATATCTATAATACTTTAGACGAATCATTTAAAATTATAACTTCAGAAACACAGCTTCCAAAGGCATTTAAGGTAGATGATAGTATCTATTTTCAAAAAATGGGAAAAGGTGTTTTTAAAATTGAAAATGGAGAATCAGTATTGGTTTCAGAAGATTCGATGTTAAAAAATAAGATTTTAGTAAATATTTTTAAATCAGATGAAAAAATACTGTACCAAACCCAAAACAGTGGTTTCTATTATTTAACCGAAAATGGTATTAAAAAATGGGATATTAAATCAAATCCTTTAATTTCTTCCATAAGTGTTTACAGTAGTTTACAACTGGCAAATGGTAGTTTTGTTTTAGGAACTATATCAAATGGTATTTACCAACTCGATAAAGGTGGAAATTTAGTGCTGCATATAGATCAGGAAACTGGTTTAAATAACAATACTGTTTTAGCTATGTTTGAAGATTCCGAACAAAATCTGTGGCTTGGTTTAGACAATGGTATTAGTGTTGTAAATATGAATTCACCATATAGGGTTTACAATGATTTTGGAGGAAAGTTAGGTTCTGTATATACTTCAGCTATTTTTAATAATAACCTTTATTTAGGTACGAATCAGGGGTTGTTTTATAAAGAACTAAACTCTAATACCGATTTTGATTTTATTGAAGGCACTGATGGGCAAGTTTGGTGCTTAAAAGAATATGATAATACACTTTTTTGTGGACACAATAAAGGTACATTTATTGTAAATAAGAATAAAGCAACTCTTATAACCGATGTTATGGGTACAATGGAAATACAATCTGTAGATGGTTATCCAAATATTTTAATTCAGGGTTATTATAGTGGTTTAAATGTTATAGAAAAAATTAATAATACTTGGCAACTAAGAAATAAAATTGAAGGTTTTAACCCAACAAGTCGTTTTTTCAATTTTACCAAAGATGGAAGTATTTTAGTAAATCATGAATACAAAGGAGTTTTTAAACTAGATGTTAATAGTGATTTTACGCAAGTTAAAAGTTATAAAATATTAGAAAGCGCTCCTAAATCATTGAAATCTGCAATATCTAAATACAACAACGTCATTTTATATGCTTCAAATAAAGGGATTTTTAAATATAATACTGAAAAAAAGATATTTGAGAATGATCCTATATTATCGAATAGTTTTTTGGAAAATGATGAATTTGTTTCAGGCAGACTGGTTTTTGATGATAAAACCAATACTTTGTGGGGGTTTACAAATAAAAGTATAATTTATTTTTCTCCTGGTAAGATAGATAATACATTACAAAGCACAAAAATATTTTTACCTGCCTCTTTTAGAAGAAGCCTTCCAGGTTTTGAAAGTATGGTTAATTTAAATGATAATTCATATTTATTTGGAACGTCTAGAGGCTATTTTATTTTAGATAAAGATAAAATTAGAAATAACAGTTTCGAAGTAACTATAAATTCAATTGAAAAAAGCACGCATAATGAAGAAAAGGATTTTGTTTCTTTAGATAAAGAAAGCAAATTTAGCTCAAAAGAAAACAATTTATATTTTAGTTATGGTGTTCCAGAATTTGATAGACTTAACCAAGTTAATTTCCAATACCAATTAAAGGGTTTTTATGATAATTGGAGCGCTTGGTCTACAGATTCTGAGGTGTCTTTTAAAAATTTACCTTATGGAAGTTACACCTTTAATGTGAAGTCTCAAATTGGAAATAATTTATCAACTAATATAGCAACTTATTCTTTCGTAATTGATAGACCGTGGTACCTTTCTAATCAGTCAATTCTTATATATTCAATTTTATTTATTGCATGGATTTTATTAGTGCATAGTTTATATAGAAAGTATTATTCAAGACAGAAAAAGAAATTACTAGATAAAAAGCAACAAGAATTTTCTATGTCGCAGTTAGAAAGTGAGAAGGAAATTATGAAATTGAAAAACGAAAAATTACAACAGGAAATTGATAGTAAAACTAGAGAGCTTTCAGCTTCTACAATGAATATTATTAAGAAGAATGAAATATTAAACACTATTAAAAATGAACTTTCATTTGTTAACGAAAAAGATAGAATAAAACCTGTAATTAAAATTATTAATAAAAATTTATCTAATACAGGCGATTGGAAATTATTTGAAGAAGCTTTTAATAATGCTGATAGTGATTTTTTAAAGAAAATAAAAACTGTACACCCTAACTTAACACCAAACGATTTAAGATTGTGTGCCTATTTACGTTTAAACTTATCATCAAAAGAAATTGCACCGTTATTAAATATTTCTGCAAGAAGTGTTGAAATAAAAAGATACAGGCTCCGTAAAAAAATGGAATTAGATCATGAACAAAGTCTTGTAGAATATATTTTAAAAATATAATTATAAAAATTTACGAGAAGTCAAAAAGTAACCCGTAAAAAATTAAGAATTATCTAAATCTATTAAATATTCAACTAAATTTTGTGATCTTTTTAGGTTTAATTTTTTTCTTAGTCTATATCTGGCAAGTTCAACTCCACGTGATGTAATATTGAGCATTTTAGAAATTTCTTTTGAGCTCATATTCATTCTTAAAAATGCTGCTAGTTTAATTTCTCGAGGAGAAAGTTTTATGTTATTATCAGAAAGTTTTTTTAAATAATTACCGTGAACCTGATCAAAATGATAAGCGAATTGATCCCAAGAATCGTTGTTGGAAAGTTCTTTATCAATAGTTGTAATTATGTTCTTCAATGCTTTTTTCGAATCAATCTGATCTAGAGATGAAATAATTTTATTTTGAACCTCCTGAATAAAATCATTGTTTTTAACCAAATGCATAGTGATTGTTGTCAACTGATAATTTTTTAGATTAATTTCTGATTTAATATTTTCATTCTATAATTTATTAATTTCTTTATCCTTTACTTTTATTTCTTCATCCTTTTTTTTATAGATTATAGATTTTTCTTTTCTATATTTTTTTTGCTGAATAAGTGGTATCAATGTTAAAGATATCAGGGCTAAAATTAAATAACTCATTTTAGCCCAGTTTGCAAAATACCATGGAGTTAAAACTTCAAAAGAGATGGTTGATATATTACTTTCTAGTTCGTAAATATTCTGAGCTTTTATTTCTAAGGTATATTCCCCAAAAGGTAAATGTGTAAATTCTTTTTCACCTGAGCTTGACCATTTAGACCACTGCTCATCTAACGGTAAAAGTCTGTAGCTGTATTTTAAATCTTCATAACCATCAAAATATGGTGTGGCATAGTGAAACTTGATTGAATGTGTTTCCGTTATTTCAATTTTATCAACATAAGAAGGGTTATAGGTGGAAATAGAGTCGGTAGGAGATTGTGTTTCAACTTTTCTTGGTAATACTTGAAATTTTTTGTTTATAAAAAATTTCTTATTTGGGTTGTAATTAATAAAACCTTCTTTAGCCCCAAAAAGAACATTGTTTTTATCAAGTATAGAAATATTTGGTAAGTCATTGCTTATAAATTTATTGATATGTTTAAAAATTTGAGTCTCATTTTCAAATGAGCCAAACCCTTTTTGAAGTAAATTTCCAATTTTTTTGTTTTGAATATAATAAATGGATTCTCCTTTGTTTGAAACTAATTCGCTAACATGTTCGGTTCCAAGCCATTTGTTAAAATATGCATTTGGTGAAAAAGTTTCAGTAATTGGGTTAAAATCAAAAATCCCTTTTTCACTTGTAAAAACTAAGTTATTATTTAATGAATATACATCAATAAAAATATTGGAAGGAAAACCTTGATCTTTTCCATAGAGTTTAATCTTTTTTTGTACCTCTAAATTGTGGTCAAATTCAATACGAAAAGCACCTTTAGATCCATGTGTCATCCATAATGTAGAATCATTTTCAAACTCCATAATTCTCGATGATTTTGTCATTTCTT